>JBOHFY010000254.1:0-12799 GCA_050699895.1 Pseudonocardiaceae bacterium | reverse complement strand
CTCGTCGACGGGGAGCTCCTGGTGAGCCCGGCGCCCGGCCTGCGACACCAGACCGTCGGCCTGCGGCTGTACCGCGTGCTCGACGATGCCTGCCCCGACGACCTGTACGTCCTCGCGGCGCCGTTCGCCGTACAGACCGACGTCTCCAACGAGGTGCAGCCCGACGTTCTGGTCGCCCGGTTCGACGAGCTCACCACCAATAATCTCCCCGCCGCACCCGTGCTGGCCATCGAGGTGCTCTCCCCGAGCGGCCAGCTGATCGATCTCAACCTCAAGCGCGCCGCCTACCAGCGGATGGGCACCCCCAGCTACTGGGTGCTCGATCCCGACGTGCCTGAACTGCTGGTCCTCGAGCTCGACGCCGACGGCCGGTACCAGGAAGTGGCCCGGGTGGTCGGCGACGAGGTCTTCGAGGCACACCAGCCGTTCAAAGTCCGCATCGTGCCGATCGAACTACTCGGACGGCTTAAACTCGGCTGAATTGCTCGCACCGAGACGGCCGATTGACACTGCTGTTGCTGCAGGCCTACCGTCACGTAATCGATGAAGCGGGGAAAGCATGGGGTCGCGTCAGCCCGAGTAGATCTCACCGTGAGCGTCATCCCCGTTCCCGTCCCGATTCCGGTGCGCATTCCGCTACGTGAAGTCCTGCCCTGGGCAATCTTCATAGGTGTGCTCGGTCTGCTGCTGTTGTATTTCGTCGGCGCCGAACAGGGCGCGACGTCGATCATCTCGGGTCACTACGTGCACGAGGACCGGCACTTGATGGTGCTGCTGTCGGTCGTGTTGGCTGTCGCGGCGACCTCACTGTGGCCAGCGGCTTACCGCACGCCTCGGCGGCTGGAATGCCGCGCTAGTCGCGGTCGCGGCGTTCGTCGTGACTATCACTATTGCGCAGTTCCTGCTGCCAACCATCAACGAAGTCCCCGACGTGTTCCCGGCGGCCGTGCTATGGAACTTCCGAGTCGCGTCGCTGGCGTCACAGCCGCGCCGGAGCTAGTCAGGACGGGCGGTGCGGGACGCGTGATGGCGTGTCGTGTCGGCTGAGGAACGCCCACATCAAGGTGGCGACAGCGGGCGAGCCATCGCCGGCCCTGGCAGCTGGCCAAGCGTGGCTCCACCCGGGATAGACGACCGACTCGACCTCTGCTCCGCCCGCGCAGTCCGCCCACCGCTGTAGCACCGCCGAGCCGTCCCGTCTAGTCTGCGCCCTGGCTGGGCAGCCGTCCTGGATACGAAGCCAGTCCACAGCCTGTGGTACGGCCGGCAAGGGCGGGTGCCCGGCTGGCCTCCCGTGGGAGGCCAGCATTCGGTCCGCCGTGCCAGCCGCGAGCAGGAACGGCACCGGAGGCGTGCCCGGTGGGCAAGGTGACAACGGCACCGCTCCATAGGTGGCCACCGCCGCGAAGAGCGTGGGGTGCGCGCACACGGCGCTGTAGGCGAGCTTTCCCCCGTTGCTGTACCCAACCAGGTACACCCGCTCGACGTCGATCGGCCACCGGTGCACCGCGTCGGCCACGATCGCCGCCACGAAGGGTACGTCCGGGACACGGCGGGAGCCGGCGAACCCGCAGCAGCCGTGGCCGGCGTTCCACGATCGCTGCTCCCCGTCGGGAAACACCAGCACCGCCTGCCGCCGCTGCGCCAGCCCCAAAAACCCGGTCTGGCTCGCCGCCACGGAACCCGACTGTCCGCGACCGTGCAGCACGATCACCAGCGGTACCCGATCGGTCGCCTGGACCGACGCGATCGATCGGTAGGTTCGCCGGCTGCTGTCGACGGTCACCGTGTGCATCTCGGTGACCAGTCCGGGCGGCCCGGCCGCAGGCGGGTTGCCCGGACTCGTTGGCGGGTTGCCCGAGAAGGTGGACAGATTGTCCGAGAAGGATGGACGGGTGACGAAGGTGACCAGCGCCGCCATCACCGCGATCAGGGGGAACGCCAGCAGCGTCCGCATCAGGTGGCGGCGGCCCGACGCCACCTGGCGAAGCCCAGCCTGGTTGCCATCGCGCCGCACGACTCAGAGTATCCCCAGGTCACGCCCAGCTGGTTATCAGGTGGCCAGGTCAGGATGTGGCCATGACCACCCTTCGCGAGATTGTCACCGCGCGCGCCGCGAGCTCCCCGCACCGGTGTTTCCTGGCCGACGCGCGCAGTGAGCGATCATTCGACTTCGCCATGCTGCGCGCTGCCGCGGATGCCTGGTGCCGGGAGCTCGACGCCGCCGGGGTGCCACCGGGTGCCCGGGTGCTCGTCGACGTCGACGACCCGCTCGCGTTCTGCGCCGTGCACCTCGCCGTGATCGCCGCCGGGCGATGCTCGGTACCCGTCGACCCGGCAGCTCCCCCCGCCGAGGCGCAACGCACGCGGCGCGCCCTACGGCCCTGGCTCGTGGTGAGCGATCGGTTGGCCGTTGCGGGCATGCGGGTGAACCCCGCCACCGGTCTGCCCGCCGACCCGACAGCCCACGCCCGGGCGGCCCATCTCCGGGCAGGGGCCTGGCCGGACCGGCGGACGGGCTCGGTCGCGCTGCTCACCTCCGGCTCGACCGGCACACCTAAGACGGTCACGCTCACCGAGCGCCAGCTGCTGCATGCCGCGCGGTGCGTCGTCGGGCACCACGAACTGTCCGCCACGGACCGTGGTTTCAACCCGCTGCCGTTGTTTCACATCAACGCCCAGGTTGTCGCGCTGCTCGCCACCCTCGTCGCCGGTGGCACGCTGGTGCTCGACCGGCGGTTCCATCGCACCGGGTTCTGGCAGCTCCTGGTGGAACGCGGAATCACCTGGGTGAACGCGGTGCCGGCCATTCTCTCGATCCTGGCACTCGAGAATATCCCCGCGGCCGCGCCGACATTGCGGTTCATCCGCTCAGCGTCGGCGCCACTGCCGGCGACGGCTCGCGAGCGGGTGGCCGCCCGCAGCGGGGTTGCCGTGGTGGAGAGCTACGGCATGACCGAGGCGGCCAGCCAGATCACCGCCACCCCGCTGCGCGGTGGCCACCCACCGGGATCGGTCGGCCGGCCCGCCGGAGTGGAGCTCGAGGTGGTCGGGCCGGACGGTCGGCGTTGCGCCCCGGACATGGTGGGCCGGGTCCGCATCCGCGGCGAGAGCGTGATCAGCGCGTACGCCGAGGGCGTGGCCGCCGAGCGGTTCGACGCCGAAGGCTGGCTGGACACCGGCGATCTCGGGCGGCTTGACGCCGACGGGTACCTCCACCTCGCCGGGCGCCGCGATGACGTGGTGAACTGCGGCGGCGAGCTGGTGTACCCGGGGGAGGTCGAGGAGGTCCTTCTCGGCGAGGCGGCGGTGGCCGAGGCGGCCGTCGCCGAACGTCCACATGACGTACTCGGGGCGGTGCCGGTGGCCTGGATCCGACCGGTGCTGGCGCTGGACGGCAAGCAAGCGGACGAGCTCGTGAGCCGGCTGCGGTCTCGGTGCGAGCAGCAGCTCAGCCGAGTGAAACGCCCGGTGGAGTTCCGGATCGTCGCGGGCCTGCCCAGAACCCCCACCGGGAAGGTGCTGCGCCGCCGGCTGCGGGAGTTGCTGCTTGCCGACACCAGGCGTCTCGAGGCGTCCTCACTGTGACACTACCCACCGTGACACGGACCAATACGCCCAAGACGCGGGTCAGCGGCTCGGGCCACGTCTACGCGGTGGACCTGGTCCGGGTGCTGACCTTCGCCTCCGTTATCGCGGTGCACACCGTGGCGACCATCAATCCGCCGGAGAGCATCCCGGCGGGCGGCGCCACGATGCTGCTGCACTTCACCCGCGAGGCGTTCTTCGCCCTCACCGCCTTCGTCCTCGTGCACCGCCACCGCGACGGGCTGCGCGTCACGCCGTTCTGGCGGTACCGATTCCTGCTGGCCGGGGTGCCCTACGTGTTCTGGTCCGTGATTTACACCGGACTGGCACTAACGACGGCGCCGCTGCAGCCCAGTGAGACGCTCATGGGGGCACTCACCCAGCTCGGGCACAACCTGCTTACCGGCACGGCGTGGTATCACCTGTACTTCCTGGTCGTGACGATGCAGTTCTACCTGTTGTTCCCACTGTTCCGGCGGCTGCTGCGGGCAGCCGAGGGGTGGCGGGGCGGGCACTACTGGCTTGTGGGGATCAGCGCGCTCCTGCAGGTCAGCATCGACACCGGGTTGCACGTCGGGCACCCGAGCGGGACAGCCGCAGAGCTGGTGGGTTATGCCGGGTCGTTCGTCGGCAGCTATGTGTTCTACCTGGTGCTCGGCGGGATAGCCGCGCTGCACGCCGAGAAGGTACAGGCCTGGGTCCGAGGGCATCCGGCGATAGTGCTGGTGGCGTTTGTCCTCACCGGTGCCGCAGCCGAGGGGTGGTACCTGCGGTCGGTGCGCGGCGGCAGTTCCCCCGCGTACGCCTCCGACGTGTTCCAGCCGGTGATGGTGCCCTGGTGCGTGGCCGTCATGACGGCGTTGTTCGCGCTCGGCGTCACGTGGGCGGGGCGGCGCGGAGCCGGCCCGGGGTCGCGGGTCGTCGAGATCAGTTCTGACCGCTCATTCGGGGTGTTCCTGGTGCATCCGATGGTGCTGTGGATGTTGACGCTCGGCCCGACGGCGTGGCTGTCCACTCGGGTGTCCGCGCTCTCTTCGACCGTCATCGCCATCGCCGCCACCGTCATAGTGTCGCTGCTGGTGGTCGAGGTGCTGCGGCACAGCCCGCTCAGCATGGTGCTCACCGGAAAGCGCCGCTTGCCGCGCGGTCGCGCTGTTCATTCCAACAGATTCGAATTTTCCGCTTCAGCCCCGCCGATCAGGCTGGGCGCGGGGCGGATGTAAGGAGGCGGTCATGATTGACACTCCACCGCGCTTACCGGAGCTGGACACCTTGCTGGGGACGTTGTGATGCGCACCCCGCTGGACGTGTTCCACCTGTCGATCCCGGCTCAGGACCTGGACGAAACACGACGATTCTACGTCGAGGGCCTGGGCTGCACGCTGGCCAGGCGCTACGCGGACCGCATCACTCTGAACTTCTTCGGCGACCAAGTCGTCTGCCACCTCTCCGACCGCGTCGAGGCCGCTCCCCAGCTCTACCCCAGGCACTTCGGGGTCACATTCCGTGACCGGCGGGACTGGGAACGACTGCTCAACCGGGCCAGGGGACACGACCTGCCGTTCTTCGTCAACCCCTTCCGCCGCTTCGACGGCCGGCCCGAAGGACACGACGCGTTCGTACTACGGGATCCCTCGAACAACCTGCTGGAGTTCAAACACTATGATAATCCTCACATGATGTACTAAACCACCACTGCACTAGCTCACAAGCCGCGAAAAGGCACAAGGCAGGCCTGGCCGGAGGTGAACCCCTGGTCGGTGATGCCCAGGGCGCGAAACGGCTGGGCGCTCATCGGCATCGGCCGGCGGGTGTGGACAATGGCGCCGTCAGACACTGGGAGCGACGGAGGTGCACGGGTTGAGCGACTGGGCTTATGGTGGCGGGCCGCCACCATCAACCACCGCGACAGGGACAGTGACCCTGGTCGAAGGCGTGACATTCTGCATCAGCGGCCAGGTGGGTGACATCCATTCGAGGGACGGGCAGGGCCTGTTCTTCCGGGACACCCGATTCCTCTCCCGCTGGGAACTCGATATCGACGGAGTACCGGTCGAGCCGCTCGCCGTGCACTGTTCCGCCCCCTATGCCGCGACGTTCATCGGCCGCCGGCCGCCCCAACCCGGGCTAGCCGACAGCACCCTGCTCGTGGTCCGCCGACGCTACGTCGGCAACGGGATGCTCGAGGACATCGTTGTGCGCAACCTGGGCCGCGAGCCGGTGGCGGTACGCGTGACGTTGTCCGCCTACACGGACTTCGCTGGCCTGTTCGAGGTGAAGCAGGGGCGGGTCCACCACCGCGAGGGCATTGAGAGCACCGCAGGGGTGGATCGGCTGCGGATGAGCTACCAGGCGGGTTCGGACGCCCGAGCGGTCACGGTCGCCGCAAGCGGCGAACCGATCACGACGACTGGGAAACTGGTGTGGCAGCCGGTCATTGCGCCCCGCGCCGAGTGGGTGGTCTCGGTGCAGGTGGTGCCGTCGATCGACGGACGCGACGTGCCGACCAGCTACTCTCCAGGCCAGCCGATCGAGCAAACCCGGCCAGCCGAAGCGCTGGCGGCCTGGCGCGCGCAGACCCCGGCGATCAGCACTCCCGACGAGCCGCTGACCCGGCTGCTCGCCGCCAGTGCTGGGGACCTCGGGGGGTTGCGGATCTTCGACACGGACCATCCCGACCGGCCGGTCATCGCCGCCGGGGCACCGTGGTTCATGACCCTGTTCGGCCGTGACGCGCTGCTGACCAGCTGGATGCTGCTACCGCTGGATGCCAGTCTGGCGCTGGGCACACTGCAGACCCTGGCCCGGCTGCAAGGCGAGACCGTCCAGCCGCGCACCGAGGAGGAGCCGGGCCGGATCCTGCATGAGGTCCGCTCCGGGCTTGACACCAAGCTGGCTCTCGGCGGAGGCAACGCCTACTACGGGAGCATCGACTCCACCCCACTGTTCGTGATGCTGCTCGGCGAGCTGCGGCGCTGGGGGCTGGCTAGCGGCGAGGTCGAGGCGCTGCTGCCGCACGCCGACCGGGCGCTAGAGTGGATCGGACGTTACGGCGACCGGGACGGCGACGGGTTCGTCGAGTACCAGCGGGCCACCGACAGTGGGTTGCCCAACCAGGGTTGGAAGGACTCGTTCGACGGGATCAGCTTCGCCTCCGGCCAGCTCGCCGAGCCGCCGATCGCGCTGGCCGAGGTGCAGGGCTATGTCTACGCCGCCTACCTGGCACGGGCGCATTTCGCCCGCGGAGTCGGTGACGAGGACCTGGCCCGGCACTGGGCGGCCAAAGCCGCCGATCTCAAACGCGCGTTCAACGAGGCGTTCTGGCTGCCCGACCGCGGTTACTACGCGCTGGCCCTGGACGCGGCCAAACGACCGGTCGACGCGCTCGCCTCGAACATGGGCCACTGCCTGTGGACCGGGATCGTCGACGAAGACAAAGCCGCCGCGGTCGCCGACCACCTGGTCGGCCCAGACATGTTCACCGGGTTCGGGGTGCGCACGCTGGCCGCCTCCATGGGCGCTTACAACCCGATGAGCTACCACAACGGTTCTATCTGGCCGCACGACAACGCGATCGCCGCCGCCGGGTTGATGCGCTACGGCTACGTCGACGCCGCTCAGCGGGTCGCCACCGCGCTCTTCGATGCGGCCGAGCGGCTCGGCGGACAGCTTCCGGAGCTGTTCTGCGGCTTCGACCGCGCCGAATTCGCCGACCCGGTGCCCTACCCGACAGCATGCAGCCCGCAGGCCTGGGCGGCCGCCAGCCCGCAGTTCCTGATGCGCACCCTACTGCGGTTCGATCCGTGGATCCCGTTCGGGCGGGTATGGTGCGCGCCAGCCGTCCCGGACCGTTACCTGCCATTGCAGATCAAGTCACTGCACCTGGCTGGAGCGGCGGTAACCATTGATGTGCGACGGGAGGGCTGGAGCCTCGGTGGACTGCCCGAGGGCATCGAGTTGGTCCGCTCACCGCGCCAGCCGCTCACCGCAGCCGCCCCATCACCTCTTACCAAGGAGCACACAAAAATCTCAGGGTAGATTGTGGAGATTTCGTCATAGCATCAATGTGGCCACGCTGTCGATTGATGACCACGGCACTTGGCTGAATATCCTGTCAGGCAGGTGAGGTACAGTTAAGCCCGCAGCAGGTTAGTCTGTCCTGCCTCGACGAGAGGAAGGTCGTGGTCAGCGCCCCCCGGACGCTCACGCCCGAATCAGTCACCGTCGATGCGAAGCCGCTGCGCATCGCGATGGTCGCCACGCCATACTTCACCGTTCCCCCGCTGGGCTATGGCGCGGTGGAGACAGTCGTGGCCGACCTGGTGAACCCGCTGGTCGACCGGGGCCATCACGTCACCCTGATCGGCGCTGGCCAGCACGGCACCCGAGCGCAGCGGTTCATCGCCAGCTATGAGGTCACGCCGGGGGAGCGGCTCGGCGAGCCGTTGCCCGAGGTGATGCACGCGGCGCACGCCGCCCGCGCCCTTGAGAAGTACGACATCGACGTCGTGCACGACCACACTCTGGCCGGTCCGCTGCTGGCCCGTGGCCGGTTGGCTCCGACCGTGGCCACGGTGCACGGCCCGGTCAACGGTGAGCTGGGCGACTACTACCGGGCGCTCGGCGACACGGTGCGGCTGGTGGCCGTCTCCCATGCGCAGCGGGCCGGCGCTCCGGATCTGCCGTGGATAGGGACCGTGCACAACGCGATCCGCGCCGACACCTTCCCGTTCCAGGCCGCCAAGGAGAACTTCGTGCTGTTCCTGGGGCGGTTCAACCCGGACAAAGCGCCGCACCTGGCTATTGACGCGGCCCGGGCCGCCAGACTACCGATCATGCTGGCGGGCAAATGCAACGAACCGCACGAACGCGCGTACTTCACCCGGGAGATCGAACCTCGGCTCGGCCCAGACACCACCCTGTTCGGTATCGTGGACGCGACCGCCAAACGGGACCTGCTCGCCCGCGCTTGCTGTCTGGTCATGCCGGTCTGCTGGGACGAACCGTTCGGCCTGGTCGTGATCGAGGCGATGGCCTGCGGCACTCCGGTCGTGGCGTTACGGCGCGGCGCCGTCCCCGAGATTGTCGTGCCCGGGCGGACCGGCATCATCGTCGATCACCCGGGGGAGCTTGCGGGCGCGATCACGCGGGCCCGCGCCCTGGACCCAGCCGCCTGTCGGGAACACGTGGAGACCAGCTTCACCGTCCAGGCGATGGCCGCCGGTTACGAAGCCGTCTACCAGCAGGCACTCGCCAAGACCACCCAGGTAGTCCCCGAACAACGCAGCGGCGACACGGAACGCCACGCCATCGGCTGACGTCCGCACAGGGACATCACGGGGGCATCAGGACTCCGTCCGCTGACCCCGGACGAAGATGGTCGGCGAACCGGGCAGCTCCGGGGCCGGGCCCAGCCGGTCGGCCAGCGCGCGTACTCCCTCGCTGAAGGGCATGGCCGGGCGGTAACCGAGTCCTTCCAGCTTGGAGATATCAGCGACCAGACGGTAGGTGTCATCCGCGACCTCGGATATCACCCGCAGCGCGGGTTCTCGTCCGGTGGCGGCGCCGATCGTGTCCACCAGTTGCCGCATGGATATCTCCTGGCCGGACCCGATATTGAATACTTCACCGGTCTCAGCCCGGTCGGCGATCACCAGCAGGCCGGCCACCAGATCGCTGACATGCACGAAGTCCCGGGTTTTCCGGTCGAGGTCACCAACGATCTGGATAGGCTGATCGTTGAGGTGCCAGCGAAGGTACCGGCCAACCTCGACCATCTCCTCTTGCGGGTTGGTCCCCGGTCCGTAGACGCAAAACGGCCGACCGACCACCACCGGAAGGCCGCAGGAGTGGTGCAGGGCGAGACAGGTTACCTCTCCGCTGAGCTTCGATGCGCCATAGGGAACGAAGGGCCGGGTCGGGTGGTCCTCGTCCATCGGGAAGCGTCGTGGCGTGCCGTACACCGACGCGGATGACACATACACGAGTCGTCGGATGTCGCTGTCGAGGAGCGTCTCGGCAAGCGAGAACGTTCCCACCGTGTTGGTCTCGAAGTCGAGCCGAGGCTCGGTGATAGACAAGGTCCCATTGGCGTTCGCGGCCAGATGGAACACCACGTCCATCCCCACGACCGCCTCGGCGACCTCGTGGGAGTCCCGAATGTCGGCTATCCGAAGCTTGGCTCCCGACGGGGGGCTGGTGTCGGTCGCGGTGCGGGTGTTGTCAAGGACCGTGACCTCCTTCCCCAGCGCGAGGAGGGTCTCGGTAAGGCACCTGCCGACAAAGCCGAGGCCCCCGGTAACCAGGAAACGGTAATCATTATCGAGCACATGCCTACTCAATCAGGTTGATCTTGGTTTCGCTAGACGTCGCCGACGGGACAGCGCTCACCCACCGATGCGTCCCGTCGCGGCGGCCAGTGGGCCACCGGAGCGCCCCCGCCGCACCGCGAGGACCTCCCCGACCACGGACACCGCCGTCTCCGCCGGTCTCGCCGCACCCAGGTCCAGGCCCACCGGCCCGTGCAGCCGGGCCAGCTCCTCCTCAGTGATCCCGGCGGCCCGCAGCCGACGGCGGCGAACCTCCTGGGTATGCCGCGATCCCAGCGCGCCGCAGAAACCCCGCCCCGACCGCAGCAGCTCCACCAGCACGGCATCGAAAGCCGGCCCGTGGTCGAGCAGGACCAGCACGTCGACAGCGGTGAACTCCTTGGCGGCGACGATCGAAGGCGCCAACTCGGTCTCGGTACGCGCTACCCAGCCCAACAGCTCGCACTGCGCCGCCAAGGCCGCCCCGATCGCCCCTCGGCCCACGATCAGCATGGTGGTCACCGGCACCCACACGTCGAGCAGTACCGGGGTCCCCGCGGCGTCACCTTGCTCAGTGGCGCTCGCGCCGATCCAGGCCAGCTCACGCATCCTGGCCAACGCCACTTCGTCCACCTCCGGGGCGCCGAGCGTGCCGACGACATCGGCCAGCGCAGGCCCAGCCGCCACCAGCACGGCCGATCCGTCGACGGTGGAGGCCAGCGCGCAAGGTTCACCGCCGGCGAGCGCGACACCCAGCGTGGCGGCGGCCGGCGCGGGTAGCGGGTGGCCCAGCAGCTGGGCGCCACCGCTACAGGCCAGTCCGGCCGCCACCGCGTCCGGCTCGGTGACGTGGCCTTTCGCAGTGCCGGGGGTGGACACCGCGCGGGTCAGCAACGGCAGCGCCACCGTGTCCATGGTGCCCTCGAACACCGCGCCCACCCGGTCCCCCTCAGCGGTGCCGACCAGCAGCTGCCCGGTGGCGACGGTACCGAAACCATGCCGCTGCAGCACCCGCACCACCCCGGTAGGGCGACCCTGCTCGGCCCAGCGGCGCAGTGCGTCACCAGCTTGCCGGCGGTGCCGCGTTTCCACAGTGCTTTCCCTGATGTTTTCTCTGGGGCTCACGGTGTCCATACCCGCCATGTTCCCAGCATGAGCGGCGATTCAGCAGCCGATCAGGCGAGTCGCCAGGTAGGACTCGACCTGGTCCATCGCGACCCGCTCCTGGGCCATAGTGTCCCGCTCGCGCACCGTCACGGCGTGGTCGGTCAGCGAGTCGAAGTCCACCGTTACGCAGAATGGGGTGCCGATCTCGTCCTGCCGGCGGTACCGGCGGCCGATAGCGCCCGCGTCGTCGAAGTCGACACTCCACTGCCGCCGCAGCGCCGCGGCCAGGGCCCGGGCCTGGGGGGACAAGTCGGCGTTGCGCGACAGCGGTAGCACCGCGACCTTCACCGGGGCCAGCCGCCGGTCCAGCCTGAGCACCACACGGCGATCCACCCCGCCTTTGGCGTTGGGCGCCTCGTCCTCCGCGTAGGCCTCCAGCAGGAACGCCATCATCGGACGGCCCACACCGGCGGCGGGCTCGATCACGTAGGGCCGGTAGCGGGAGTCGGTAGCCTGGTCGTAGTAGGACAGGTCGACTCCGGAGTGGTTGGAGTGTGTGGTGAGGTCGAAGTCAGTGCGGTTGGCGATGCCCTCCAGCTCGCCCCACTGCTGGCCGGAGGAGAAGCCGAATCGGTACTCCACGTCCACGGTCCGCTTAGAGTAGTGCGAGAGTTTCTCCTTGGGATGCTCGTAATGCCGCAAGTTGTCCCGATTGATACCCAGGTCGGCATACCAGTCAGTGCGGGTGTCGATCCAGTACTGGTGCCATTGCTCGTCAGTGCCCGGCTCGACGAAGAATTCCATCTCCATCTGTTCGAACTCGCGGGTGCGGAAGATAAAGTTGCCCGGGGTGATCTCGTTGCGGAAGCTCTTGCCGACCTGCGCGATACCGAACGGCGGCTTCTTACGGGCGGACATCACCACATTCTGGAAGTTGACGAAAATGCCTTGTGCGGTCTCCGGGCGCAGGTAATGCAACCCGTCCTCGGACTCCACCGGACCAAGGTGCGTCGCAAGCATCATGTTGAACTCACGTGGCTGGGTGTATTGGCCACGGGTGCCACAGTTCGGGCACGGCACATCCGCCAGGTCACCCTCCAGCGTATCTTTGCCGGTGCGTTGGGTGTAATCTTCCGCGAGCTGGTCGGCCCTGAATCGCTTGTGGCAGCTCTGGCACTCCACCAATGGGTCGTGAAAGGCCTGCACGTGGCCCGAAGCGACCCATACCTGGCGGGGCAGGATCACCGCGGAGTCCAGACCGACGACGTCGTCTCGGCCGGTGACCATCGCGCGCCACCACTGGCGCTTGAGGTTCTCCTTGAGCTCCACGCCGAGCGGGCCGTAGTCCCAGGCGGAGCGAGTTCCGCCGTAGATCTCCCCACTCGGGAACACGAACCCACGGCGCTTGCACAGGCTGACGACGGTCTCGATGCGATCCGGGGACACTGGAGAGCTCCTGGTGGGTCGTTGCGGGGGCGTGCCCACAGTAGCGATCGTCTGTGCCTACCATGACCGGGCCTACCATTGGCCGGCGGACCGGGATCGGGAGTGAGACAGGGAAGCGAGGCGGACGGCATGGCGAGTGTCACCGCGGACGCGGTACCCGACCCGGCCCTGGCGGACGAGCATTCGCCCGATCGGCCGGTTCCCGGGCCGGCGGCGACCCGCCCTCGGACGACCCTAGCGGCGGCGGGCGAGCTGCTGCGAGCGCTGTCCGAGCCGGTGCGGATCGCCATCGTGCTGCAGTTGCGCGATAGCGAGCGCTGCGTCCACGAGCTGGTCGACGCGCTGGGCGT
>JBOHFY010000253.1:0-3860 GCA_050699895.1 Pseudonocardiaceae bacterium | reverse complement strand
ATCTTCGACGCCGCGGACGCGAAGTTCGCCGCCACTGCCTCGCGGAGTGACGGCGTCACGCTGGGTGCCAACAACCAGCTGCAGTACATCACGTTGGCGCTGGGTTCGGCGCTGGCGCTGTTCCTCTACCCGCATGCGGTGACCGGTGCGCTGGCCTCCCGCAGCCGCAACGTGATCAAGCGCAACATGGTGGCGCTGCCGGCGTATTCGCTGGTGCTGGGGTTACTCGCGTTGCTCGGTTACGCCGCGATCGCGGCGGGCACCAAGCCGATCGTCAATGCGGCCACCGGCAGGCCGGACTCCAACACGGTGATCCCGATGCTCTTCGAGGGGCAGTTCCCCGCCTGGTTCGCCGGGGTCGCGCTAGCGGCCATCGGGATCGGCGCGCTGGTGCCGGCGGCGATCATGTCCATCGCGGCGGCGAATTTGTGGACTCGGAACATCTACAAGGTATATCGGCATCGTGACGCTACTCCCGAGCAGGAGACCAGGCAGGCCAAGATCGCCTCGCTGGTGGTGAAGTTCGGCGCGGTGGCCCTGATTGTGTTGATCGACCCGCAATACTCCATCGATCTGCAGCTGATCTCTGGCGTGATCATTCTGCAGACGCTGCCGATGGTGGCGATCGCGCTCTACACCCGCTGGTTCCATATCTGGGGCCTGGCCGCGGGATGGGCCGTCGGATTGGTGTGGGGCCTATCGATGCTCTACGGCATCCCCAACCCGGTTAGCGGCAAGCGGCACTTTGGCGGGTCGGCACTGGCGCTGAAGGAGCTGTCGATCCTCGGCTGGCATCCTTTCGCCGGCTCACCGATGCAGATCTACGTCGGACTTATCGCTCTCATCGGCAATCTTGTGGTCGCGGCGGTGGTCACCATCGTGCTGCGCCGGATGCGGGTCGCCAACGGCACCGACGAAACCCAAGCGCGGGACTACCACGCCGACCAGGGTTCCCCGCGGCTCACGCCCGTCGCCAGTGGCTGATCATCACGGAGTGCGCAGGAATTCGGTGAGCAGGGCCGAGGTGAGCTCCGGGGCTTCTTGGTGCACGAAGTGCCCCACACCGGGCAGTACCTCATAGCGGTAGCCCTCACCCGCCCAGCGGGCCGAGCGGCGCGCGGTTCGCTCCAGCACGTAGGGGTCATCGGCGCCGTGCAGCTGGAGCACCGGCACGCGCACCGTCCGGTCCACCGCGCGGGACAGCCGGCGCCCATCGAAGCGGAACCGCGAGCGGCCGACCCATCGGTAATATTCCAGCGCGCAGTGCGCCGCGCCAGGGATCAGCATGGCGTCACGGTAACGCCGGGCCACTGCGGTGAACTCGCTCGACGCGCGCCACTGCGGGCCCGCCCCGGTGCGCAGGATCCGCTCCACGAGCACCGCGCCGTCGCGGGTGAGACCGCGCTCGGGCAACCACGGGGCTTGGAAACGGGCCAGGTACCGGGCCGCCGAGCGTTGCGCCGGGTCACGCAGCAGCGCGTGGCCCATCGCGCGGGGATGCGCCGCGGCCAACACCGCCACCGACCGCACCACCCGGGGGTGCAGCGCGGCCGTGCACCAGCTGAGGATCCCGCCCCAGTCGTGCCCGACCAGGTCCGCCTGGCGTTCCCCGAGCGCCCGGACCAGGCCCGCCACGTCGCCCGACAGCGTCCACGGGTCGTACCCCCGGGGGGGCTTGTCCGAGTCGCCGTAGCCGCGCAGGTCCACCGCGACAGCGCGCATTCCCGCCGCGGCGAGTACCGGGAGCTGGTGGCGCCAGGACCACCAGAACTCCGGGAAGCCGTGTAGCAGCAGTACCAGCGGGCCGCTCCCGAGCTCCGCCACATGCAGCCGGATCCCGTTGGCCGAGATGTCACGGTGCGTCCACGGCCCAGGAACCCGCACCGAGCTGGGGTCCGGCGGGCGGCTCACTGCCTGGGCTGGTCAGCGCTGAGCTCGCCGACTCTGGGGCTGCCGGCGTGCCGGCTGGTCAGTGCCGCCTTGGTGCCGCGGACGGTGCTGATCGTGCGCTCTGGTTTGCGGATGCTGCGCATCCGGCGCCAACCCAGCAGCGCACACCCCGCCGCGGCGGCCAGCATCAGTGCGAACACGATGCCGAACCCGGCCCACTGGGGCAGCCAGATGGCCAGCACCTCGGCCACCGTGATGAACAGGAAGAACAGGCTGAACAGCAGGATTGTCAGCGCGAGGACGAAGAAGATGCTGCCCTTGACGCCCTTGCGAACCTCGGCGGTCACCTCCGCTTTGGCCAGCTCCACCTCCGAGCGAAACAAGGTAGAGCAGTGCGTGGCGGCTTCCCGGACCAGGTCACCCAGGGACGCATCCGCCAGTGTCGGGAGCTCTTCCGGTGACAGCGGGACAGCAGACACCGCAGGCGGTGCTTCCAGCTTTGCATGCCGGCCGGTGCGGGGTTGCGTGCCTGTCACGGGCTCATGGTGCCATGACCCATGTCGATCACCCACTGTGGCCGGCACTGCGCTGAGGGTAACCGGGTTGCCAGCGTGACACCCGGTTACCCTGGTCGCTGCGGGTTAGACGCGCACCAGCAGGGCACCGGGGTCGATACGCATCCGCATTGCTCGCATGTCGCCCACCGGGTCGCCGTCGAGTTGGGCCGGTTGTGGTGTCTCCGCGCTGAGGATGATGGTGCGGCCTTGCCAGTGCCGCACGATCTGGTGGCCACGGCGGCGGCGGGCGAGCACGCGTGCGGTCACCGCGACCCATCCGAGGATGGTTTTCGGGCCGATAGATACCACATCGAGCAGCCCATCATCCAGTTTGGCCGCGGGCAGCAACACCAGTCCGGCGAGAAGTTTGCCGCAGTTGCCGACTACCACGGTGCGGACTTGATGGGGTGGCTCGACGCGGCCGTCCACGGCGAGGGTGATCGGGGTTCTGGGGGCGCTCAGCGCGCGCGCTCCGGAGACGAAGTAGGCCAGTGCGCCCAGTCGGGTCTTCAACTTATGCGACGCGCCGGCCATGATTGCCGCGTCGAAGCCCACCCCGGCCATGACGAGGAACACCTGTTCCTCGGCGCGGTCGTCGATGAGCACCCGGCCGACGTCGATCGCCCGGTTGGTCCCGGACAGCGCAATCCGGGTGGCGTGGGCCGGATCGTTGCGCGCCATGGCGAGGTTGCGGGCTAGTAGGTTGGCGGTGCCGATGGGCAGCAGGCCCAGTGGGGTGCCCGTTCCGGCGAGGACGTGAGCTACGTGGCGGATGGTGCCGTCGCCGCCGCAGGCGAGCACCACATGGGCGCCAGCGGCCAGCGCGGTTCTGGCTTGAGCGCCGCCGGGGTTCTCGATAGTGGTGGGAAGCCACAGCGGTGCGGCCCAGCCCAGCTCCATGCACACGCTAGCGATCTGGGTGTGCAGTGTGGCCAGGTCGCTGACGTGGTTGGGGTTGATCACCACCGCGGGCAACGGGCGGCCCGGCGGGAAGCGGGGCACCGGTTCGGGTAGCACAAACGTTGAAGATACGGTCTGCCGCGGACTCCGGACCGGTCCGGGCGCGGGTGACTGCCCTGGGGCACGGCAGTCACCCGCCGTGCCCGTCATGTTGGTCCATGACAGTGTTGGTCCATGACATTCCGGCTCACGCCCGCGTCTGACTCCCGGGGCACAGAGGTCTCGCGATGGGCTGTCGTCTTCGCCGCAGCCGTGTCACGGGTGGCCAGGGCGGTGTGCGGCTGGTCTGTCCCGCTGCTGGGTCTGGTGCTGGTCGTCGCCGGGTGCACCACCTCCCCCTCGGGTCAGGGGTCCTCGGGTCAGGGGTCCTCGGGCGTCCAGCGCCACCAGAGCCTGCCGCCGGGTTGCGCCCACCCGATCACCCGGGCTGACGACGTGCCGGCGGCCCTGGAC
>JBOHFY010000252.1:0-4040 GCA_050699895.1 Pseudonocardiaceae bacterium | reverse complement strand
TCGCTCTACTACCTGCACCCGCTCACCGGGGAGGTGGTGCGAGAAGTGTCCGAGCTGCGAATCTTCCCGGCCACGCACTACGTCGCTGGACCGGAGCGGATGGAACGCGCGATCACGGGCATCGAGTCCGAGCTGGCGGATCGGCTGGCCGCACTAGAGAAGCAGGGCAAGCTGCTGGAAGCCCAGCGGGTGCGGATGCGGACTCACTACGACGTGGAGATGATGCGCCAAGTTGGGTTTTGCTCCGGCATCGAGAACTACTCGCGGCATATCGACGGGCGCGCGGCTGGCTCGGCGCCGGCCACTCTGCTGGACTACTTCCCCGAGGACTTCCTGCTGGTCATCGACGAGTCGCATGTCACAGTGCCGCAGATCGGCGGGATGTACGAGGGTGACGCTTCCCGCAAGCGCACCCTGGTGGAGCACGGTTTCCGGCTGCCCTCCGCGCTGGACAACCGGCCGCTGAGCTGGGCGGAGTTCCAGGATCGGATCGGCCAGACGGTGTACCTGTCGGCGACCCCGGGGCCGTATGAGATGGCCCAGGCCGGTGGCGAGTTCGTCGAGCAGGTCATCCGCCCCACCGGCCTGGTGGACCCGGAGGTCCTGGTGAAACCAACCAAGGGCCAGATCGATGACCTGGTGCACGAGATACGCATCCGCGCCGAGCGCAACGAACGGGTGCTGGTCACCACGTTGACCAAGAAGATGTCTGAGGATCTCACCGACTACCTGCTCGAGCTGGGCATCCGGGTCCGCTACTTGCACTCGGACATCGACACGCTACGCCGGGTGGAGCTGCTACGGCAGCTGCGGCTGGGCGAGTTCGACGTGCTGGTCGGGATCAACCTGCTCCGCGAGGGCCTGGACCTGCCCGAGGTATCGCTGGTGGCGATCCTGGACGCCGACAAGGAAGGGTTCCTGCGCAGCGGGACCTCACTAATCCAGACCATCGGCCGCGCCGCGCGGAACGTGTCCGGTCAGGTGCACATGTACGCCGACCGGGTCACTGATTCAATGCGCCGGGCCATTGACGAGACCAACCGGCGACGGGCCAAACAGGTCGCCTACAACACCGAGCGCGGGGTCGACCCACAACCGCTGCGCAAGAAGATCAACGACATTCTCGAGCGGGTCTACGCCGAGGCTAGCGACACCTCAGACACGGTCCCGGTCGGAGGATCCGGCCGCAACGCCTCCCGGGGCAAGCGCGCCGCTGGCGAGCCAGGGCGGCCCCGGGGTAGCGCCGGCGTCCTGGAGGGGCGGGACACCTCGTCAATGCCTCGCGCCGAGCTCGCGGATCTGGTGCGGCAGCTCACCGAGCAGATGATGGGCGCGGCCCGGGATCTGCAGTTTGAGCTGGCAGCCCGGCTCCGGGACGAGATCGCCGACCTGAAGAAGGAGCTCCGCGGCATGGACGCCGCTGGCCTGCGCTAGCGCGAGGATCGCGGTGCCCAGCCAGCGTCAGCCAAGATGCCCAGCCAGCATCAGCCAAGATCCTCTTCGCCGAGGCGGTGCACCCGGACGAGGTTGGTGGACCCCACCGTGGCCGGGGGGGATCCCGCCACGATCACCACCAGGTCGCCCGGCTGGTAGCGCCCGATCGAGAGCATCGCGTGGTCCACCTGCCGGACCATCGCATCGGTGGTATCCACCTGGGGTACCAAGAAGGTCTCGGTGCCCCAGGTCAACGCGAGCTGGCTGCGCACCTGCGGCTCTGGGGTGAAGGCCAGCAGCGGCAGGTGGGTATGCAACCGGGCCAGTCTGCGGACAGTGTCGCCGGACTGGGTGAACGCGACCAGCGCCTTGGCGTCCAGCCGCTCCCCGATGTCGCGAGCCGCGTACGACAGCACACCCCGCTTGGTCCTCGGCACGTGGTTAAGCGGCGGAACGTTCAGTGAGCCGACCTCGACGGCCTCCACGATGCGGCTCATCGTTTCCACCGACTCGATCGGGTAGCGACCGACACTGGTCTCCCCCGACAGCATGACCGCGTCGGCGCCGTCGAGCACCGCGTTGGCCACGTCGGAGGCCTCTGCCCTCGTCGGCCGGGAGTTGGTGATCATCGATTCCAGCATCTGGGTAGCCACAATGATCGGTTTGGCGTTCTCTCTGGCGACCTGGATGGCCCGCTTCTGCACCAGTGGCACATGCTCCAAGGGCAGTTCAACCCCAAGATCCCCACGGGCCACCATCACCCCGTCGAAGGCCAGCACGATCGCCTCAAGGTTGTCCACCGCCTCGGGCTTCTCCACCTTGGCGATCACCGGCAGCCGGCCGCCCGACACCTCGTCCATCGTGCGGTGCACCAGGTCGATGTCAGCGGGGGAACGCACGAACGACAGCGCCACCAAATCCACCCGCAGCCGCAGCGCAAACTCCAGATCGGTGATGTCCTTCGTGGACAGCGCGGGCAGCGAGACGCTCATCCCCGGTAGGGACAGGCCCTTGTGGTCGCTGACCGGGCCGCCCTCAAGGACCTCGCAGACCACATCGGTGTCGTCGGTCTTGCGCACCAGCAGGGCGACCTTGCCATCGTCGACGAGCAGTCGATCGCCTTCGCGGGCGTCCTTGGCGAGCCCCGCATAAGTGGTGGAGACCCGGTCGTGTGTACCGACGACGTCCTCGACGGTGACCCGCACCACGTCGCCGGTGCGCCACTCCACCGGACCGGCCGCGAATCGCCCCAGTCGGATCTTGGGCCCCTGGAGGTCGGCGAGGATCCCCACCGCCCGGCCAGACTCGTCGCTGGCCTGGCGAACCATCGAGTACACCCGTTCGTGGTCAGCGTGGGTGCCGTGGCTGAAGTTGAGGCGAGCAACGTCCATGCCGGCCCGGACCAGCTCCCAGATCTTCTCCCGGGTCGCGGTGGCCGGACCGATGGTGCAGACGATTTTCGCGCGGCGACTCATAACGGACAGCCTAGCGGTCCACCTCAACCGACTTTGTAGCCACTAGGAGACGAGCGCCACCTGCCGCAGCGCCGCAAGCATCGCCGGGTCCTCCCGGCCACGGCGGGCTAGCGTCAGATAGACCACCGCGCCGAGGAACACCACGATCGACGTGATCACGTTGATCCGCACCCCGAAGACCATCGTGGCTGGATCAGCCCGCATCAGCTCGATCCAGAACCGGCCTGCGGTGTAACCCGCGACGTAGAGGGCGAAGGCCCGCCCGTGGCCCAGCCGGAAACGCCGGTCAGCCCAGACGACAAGCGCGGCGACGCCCAGGTTCCACAGCAGTTCGTAGAGGAAGGTGGGGTGGACGATCTCCACCGGTGGGCCCTGGGCGATCCCAGTGCGCGGATCAAGCGCGCCAGTGTCGGGATTCACCCGGTCCCGAATCACCAATCCCCAGGGCAACGACGTGGGGCCGCCGTAGAGCTCCTGGTTGAACCAATTGCCCAGCCGGCCGAGCGCCAGCGCGATGACGATGGCCGGCGCGACCGCGTCCGCCAGCGCGGGAAGCGGGATGCCCCGGCGTCGGCAGGCGATCCAGGCGCCAAACCCCCCGAGCGCGACCGCCCCCCAGATGCCGAGCCCGCCCTGCCACACCTCCAGCGCGCCGATCGGGTTTCCACCAGGCCCGAAGTACTTCTTCCAGTCCGTGGCCACGTGGTAGAGCCGGCCGCCCACCAGGCCGAACGGCACCGCGAACACCGCGATGTCGGTCACCGCCCCCGCCTGGCCGCCCCTGGCCCGCCAGCGACGCTCTCCCCACAGGATGGCCACGATGATCGCGGCGATGATGCACAGCGCATAAGCGCGGATCGGCACCGGCCCCAGATACCAAACCCCCCGCCCCGGACTAGGAATGAAGCTGCCAAACGTCACGATAAGCACCGCCACACGGTATCCCCCACCCAGACTGCGCATTCAGCGGGCTCAACGGGGTTATCGATGCCCTGATAGGCACGCTGAGCCCGCTGAATGCGGCTACCGGCTGGGGGGAGTCAGGGCGGGGCGGCGGACGCCGGTGGCGAGGTCTGTGGCTAGGGAGCGGACTGCGGGGGGGCCGCCTTCGGCGGCGGCGGTGACGAAGGC
>JBOHFY010000251.1:0-8978 GCA_050699895.1 Pseudonocardiaceae bacterium | reverse complement strand
GGCCCGTACCCCTCGTACATGATCGTCTGATAATCGACGCCGCCAGCATCGGCACCGGAGCCACGCTTGATCGCCCGGTCGATGTTGTCGGTGGGTACCGAGGTCTTGCGGGCCTTCTGGATCGCGTCGTACAGCGTCGGGTTGCCGTCGGGGTCACCACCACCGGTGCGCGCCGCCACCTCGACATTCTTGATCAACTTCGCGAAGAGCTTGCCGCGCTTGGCGTCGACCACGGCCTTCTTGTGCTTGGTGGTCGCCCATTTTGAATGGCCGCTCATACCTGCTCTTTCTCGCTTGCCACTCTCACCCGAGTGCGTTCACCCGGGCGCCACTGCACTCGGTCGCCACTGCACCGGCGGACCATCTCAGCGAAGAGCTGGTGCACCCGCCAGTCGCCGGTCAGCTCCGGATGGAACGCGGTAGCCAGCACGCAGCGCTGCCGAACCGCCACGATCATACCGGCGGCGGCGCCGGCAGCCGGCACGTCGGGCACCCTGGCCAGCACCTCGACACCGGAGCCGGCCTGCTCTACCCAGGGGGCGCGGATGAACACCCCCCGAACCGGGGCGCCGGGTACACCGGCGAAGTCGAGATCGGCTTCGAAGGAGTCAACCTGGCGACCGAACGCGTTGCGGCGCACCACGACGTCCAAGGCCGCGAGTTGCCGCTGGTCGGGCCGGCCGTCGAGGACCTCCCGGCCCAGCAGGATCATCCCCGCGCAGGAGCCGTAGGCCGGCATCCCCGCGGCCAGCCGGGCTCGCAGTGGTTCTATCAGGTCGAAGGCGACCAGCAACCGGCTCATCGTGGTGGACTCACCACCAGGCAGGATGAGCGCATCCACCTCGGCGAGCTCCCCAGGCCGGCGCACCAGCGTGCTGCGCATCCCGCACGCACCCAGCGCCCGCCGATGTTCCCGCACATCACCCTGCAGCGCGAGCACTCCCACTAGCGGACTGTCCTCGAGCACAAACTCCAGGGTAGGCCGTGTGGCCCGTGGCGCGGCGCGCCCCGAGCGGGCCACTAGTCCATCGCGCGGCGCCGGAAGCCGATCATGCCGAGGGTGCCAAAGACCGCCAGTGAGCCGGCCAGGGCGAGCAGGCAGATCCACCCCGGGATGTGCGGGATGTCCGGTACCAGCGCGGCCCGCATGCCCTCGCTGACGTAGGTGATCGGGTTGGCGGCGGTCAGCACCTGAAACCAGCGCAGGTGACTCAGCGACGGCCACGGGTACTGGGTGGCGCCGGTGAACAGCAGCGGGGTGAAGACCAACGCGAACGCGATATTGATTTTGGCTGGTGGCACGAACGTGCCGATCGTCAGGCCGATGCACGACCCGACCAGGCTGCCGAGCAGCGCCACGCCGACCAGCAGCCCCAGCCCAGCGGCCCGGTAGGGGATCGAGCCGAGCACGCCGATGCCGATCGGGAACATCACCGCGGCGGCGACCAACGCCCGCAGCGTGGCGAAGACCACCTTCTCGGCCGCGACCGCCCAGAGTGGCAGCGGGGCCAGCAGCCGGTCTTCGATCTCCTTGGTCCAGCCGAACTCCGCCACCAGGGGGAACGCCACCGACTGGATCGCGGTGACGGTCGCGGTCAGCGCGACCAGGCCGGGGAACAGCAAGTTGGCGTAGTCACCGCTGGTGTAGCGGAGGCTGGTCAGCAGCTTGCCGAACACGAACAGGAAGAACACCGGCTGCACCAGCACCTGGGCCAAGAACGCCACCAGATCCTTGCCGGTGACCACGATGTCGCGGCGCAACACCGAACCGAACGAGCGCAGCATCAGCATCCAGGACGGCCCCCGTGCTACCTCGACGGCACGCTCGGCGAGCTCGGGAGCGGTTGTGGTCGTCACCGCAACGTCCTTCCGGTCAGGTCGAGGAACACGTCCTCCAGAGTGGCCTCGCCGACCTCCACCGCGGTCAACCGGCTACCGACCTCCGCCACCACGGCGGCGACCGGGGCTACCATTCCCGCCGCGTCGCTGATGAGGGAGAGCCGGATGGTGTGCGCGGCGCCCACGGTGGCGATCTGCTCGCACCGCTGCACCCCGGCCAGGGTACCCAGCGCCTCGAGCAGTCCCGCTGCCGCACCCTCGCCGGCCGGCTCGACCGTGAGCTGCAGCGTGGCGCCGGTGGCTAGCCCACGGGCCAGAGCGGCGGGGGTGTCCAGCGCGAGCAGTCGGCCGGAATCGACGATGCCGACCCGGTCGGCGAGTACGGTCGCCTCGTCCATAGCGTGGGTGGTCAGCACGATCGTCACGCCCGCCGCGCGCAGCTCCCGGATTCGGTCCCAGACGAACAGCCGGGCGGCCGGATCCAGCCCGGTGGTGGGTTCGTCCAGGAACAGCACCCTCGGATCGTGCATCAGCGCCCGGGCGATCATCATCCGCTGGTTCTGCCCGCCGGAGAAGAACTCCGGCTTGTCATTCGCCCGGTCAGTCAACGCGAACTGCTCCAGCAGCACCTCGGCTCGGCGGGCGCGGACGGTCTTGGGCACACCGTGGTAGGCGGCGTGGAACAACAGGTTCTGCCGGACCGACAGCGACCGATCCAGGTTGTTGCGCTGCGGGACCACGCCGAGCAAGCCGCGTACGGCCCGCGGCGCGGCCACCACATCCATGCCCGCGATCAGCGCCTGCCCGCCCGTCGGCCGGACCCGGGTGGTCAGCACCCCGATCGTGGTGGACTTACCGGCCCCGTTCGGCCCGAGCAGCCCGAAGATCTCCCCATCGGCCACCGCGAAACTCACCCGGTTGACCGCGTCGACCTGCGCCTTCGGGTAGCGCTTAACGAGCTCCCGAACCTCCACAGCAGTCCTGTCCGCTACCACATTTGTGAGGATAGCGGCATTTGTGGGCATTTGCGCCCGGTCCGCGAGGGTCGTCCCCGTCCCGCCGCATTGCGGCGAGCGCAGCAGGATGCCGTCAGGGCTGCAAGAACCAGGGGCTGGTGTAGGCGATCGCGTAGTTGTGCGCGGGGTGGATGGCGGGGGCTTGGGGGTCTCCAGGGGCGTCCGGGTCGGCTAGGCGCAACACCGTCCAGGGACCGTCTTCGATGCTCATCGGCACAGTGAAGCGGGCGAGGGCACCGCAGCGCACCTCGACCACGTCGGCCACCGCGGGCACTGGAGTGTCCGGGCGCAGCACCTGTACCTGCAACGCGCGGCCGATCCAGGCCGGCCCGCCGTCAACGTCGAGGACGAACGCAACAGGCCCCTGGCGATGCCGCAGCACCGAGCCCATTCGCACCCCACCGGCGGTAGCGTCCACCCGCAACCCAGCGACCCGGGTGGCGAAGAACCGCCGGGCTCGCAACGCCTCAGCGACCCCGGCCCGGCTGTGCTCGACCACCCACAGCCCGGCGCGCCCCGTGCCAGGCTGCCAACCCCAGTGGGCGCTGTGCTCGTCGCTGACTCCCAGCAGCCCAGGCCGCCAGCCAGCATTCAAGCAGGCCACCAACGGCGAGGGAGCACCCGCCGCGACACCCTGGAACAGGTAGTCATCAGTGCGATTAAACATCTCCAGACTGACCATCTGCTCGTCGGCCGCAGCCTCGTAGCGGAAGCCGGCGAACCGACCGTCCTCCCGGCCTGGATGGTTGAAACCGGCAAGCCCGGTGGGGGGAACACCGTCGCGCCGGCCGACCGTGGTCAACCAGGCGTACAGCTCACTCATTGCCGCATGGGTCGCGACGTCGGTGAAGTCATCGGTGAACCATGCGTTGACATGCCCCAGGAGCGGATGCGACCACTCGAAACCGCGGATCGCGGTGAACTCGCCAGGCCGGTCATAGGCCTTGGCGAGCTCCCCGGTGCGCCGCCAGCCGGCTCGGTCCAACCCGATCCACGGCGTGCCGCCCACGCCGGTGCCCTCCACCGCCGCGCCGCGGATCGCGTGATCGGTGAGCGCGGCGACGTCCAGGCCGGCGTCGCGCATCGAGGGAAAGGCCGCCTCCGGCGCGCCAGCACCGTCCGAGAGCACCGTGTGGTTGTGCAGGTCAGCGTGCACCAGCACGGTGCCACGGCTGATGCGGGAACTCCGGGCGGCCCCGACCTCAGGCCCCGGGGTGCGCAGCCGCGCGCCCGAGGTCGCGGACAAGGGCGCGGACAGCAGCAGCGCCCGCGCGTCAGCCGTGCTTTCCCCGGTAGTCACCAGCCGCGCTGGGCCAGCCGCGCCGCGTCAGGCAACTCACTGAGGTTGATCCCCACCATCGCCTCGCCCAATCCCCGGGACACCTTCGCCACCATCTCCGGGTCGTCGTGGAACGTGGTCGCCTTGACGATCGCCGCCGCGCGCTTGGCGGGGTCGCCCGACGTGAAAATGCCCGAGCCGACGAACACCCCCTCGGCACCGAGCTGCATCATCATCGCCGCGTCGGCGGGGGTGGCGATACCACCGGCGGTGAACAGCACCACCGGCAATGAGCCCGCCGCGGCAACCTCGCGGACCAACCCCACGGGGGCGGCCAGCTCCTTGGCCGCCGCGGGCAGCTCCTCGGGAGGCATCGCGGCCAGGGAGCGGATGCCGGCGCGGATCGCGCGAATGTGCCGAGTCGCCTCGACGACGTTGCCGGTCCCGGCCTCGCCTTTGGACCGGATCATGGCGGCACCCTCGGAGATCCGGCGCAGCGCCTCCCCGAGGGTGGTGGCGCCGCACACGAACGGCACGGTGAAGGCGAGCTTGTCAATGTGGTGGGCCTCATCAGCCGGGGTCAGCACCTCAGACTCGTCGACGTAGTCCACGCCGATCGCCTGCAGCACCCGCGCCTCGACGAAGTGGCCAATGCGGGCCTTGGCCATCACCGGAATGGACACCGCGCCCATGATCCTGGTGATCATGTCCGGATCACTCATCCGCGCCACGCCACCCTGCGCGCGGATGTCGGAGGGGACGCGCTCCAGCGCCATGACGGCCACCGCGCCCGCGTCCTCGGCGATCCGGGCCTGCTCCGGCGTGACCACATCCATGATCACACCGCCCTTCAGCATCTCCGCCATCCCCCGCTTGACCAGCACGGTGCCGACTTGGCGCTCGACGTTGCTGTTCTCGGCGGGCACGGCGGGTTCGCTCCTCACGGCGGCAAGCACGGGGCCGGCACCGACTAAGCGGCGGATACCAGTTACTCGATCGTACGTCGGGGTCACACAGAGCGGCGCGAGTGCAGACCACCTAGGGGATTGCCTGGACCGCCGCACCAGTGTGAGATCGACCACAGGAGCCTGCACAGCTGAGGGTGGGATTCCATGCGCACAAGAGGCAACGCGGAGCGTGTTGATTCAGCCGTGGCGGCGCGGGACCCGTCCCGGATCCGCAATGTGGCCCTGGTCGGGCCGTCCGGGGCGGGGAAGACGACATTGGCCGAAGCGCTGCTAGTGGCCACTGGCGCGATCAGCCGCGCGGGCACGATCGCGGACGGCACCACGGTGTGCGACCACGATCCCGCGGCGGTGCGCCAGCAACGGTCGGTGACGCTGGCTATCGCGCCGCTGCGGCACGCCGACATCAAAATCAACCTGGTGGACACCCCTGGCTACGCCGATTTCGTGGGCGAGCTGCGGGCCGGGCTGCGGGCGGCCGACGCGGCGCTGTTCGTGGTCTCCGCCGGGGAAGGTATCGACTCCGCCGCGGTCGCGCTGTGGCGGGAGTGCGCCGAGGTCGGGATGCCTCGGGTGGTGGTGGCCAGCCGGCTGGACCACCCACGGGCTGACCTGGACGGGGTGATCGCCGCCGGCCGGGCGGCCTTCGGCGCCGGGGTGCTGCCGCTGTACCTGCCGGTGCGCGACGGCGCCGGCGTGGTGACTGGCCTGGTGGGGCTGCTGTCGCAGCGCCTGGTCGACTACCGCGGCGGGTACCCGCCGCGCGAAGGCGAGCCCCACGAGGTGGGCAACGCCGTGGACCCTGATGAGTTCGCCTTGGCCCGCAACGAGCTCATTGAGGGGATCATCGCCGAGAGCGAGGACGAGTCCCTGATGGACCGCTACCTCAGCGGTGCGGACCTCGACGTCGGCGTGCTGACCGACGACCTGGAGATCGCGGTCAGCCGCGGCTCGTTCCACCCGGTGATCCCGGCGTGCGCCGGCACCGGGCTGGGGCTCGCCGAACTCCTCGAGGTGCTCACCGGCGCCTTCCCGGCCCCGAGCAAGCACGCCGCTCCCCCGGTGACCCGTCCCGACGGCTCGGCTTATCCCTCGGTGGACGTCGACCCGGCCGCGCCGCTGGTGGCGGCGGTGGTGCGCACCACCGTCGACCCCTACCAGGGCCGAGTGTCCCTGGTGCGGGTGTTCTCCGGAACGTTGCACCCGGACCGTCCCGTGCATGTCGCGGGGCGCGGCCTGACCGAGCGTGGACACGCCGACCACGACGTCGACGAGCGGGTGGCGCACGTCTACACCCCGCTGGGCGGCACGTTGAGCGAGGTAACGCACTGCGTGGCCGGTGACCTGTGCGCGGTGACCAAGGTGGTCTCCGCGGAGACCGGTGACACCCTATCCGCGCCTCACGACCCCTTGCTGGTGGCGCCGTGGACAATGCCGGAGCCCTTGCTGCCGGTGGCGGTGGTGGGCCGCAGCCGCAGCGATGAGGACGCGCTGGCCCGCGGGCTGGGCCGGTTGGTGGCCGCGGACCCGACGCTGCGGTTGGAACGCAACGCCGAGACCCACCAGATGGTGCTGTGGTGCACCGGCGAGGCCCACGTCGACGTCGTGCTGTCCCGGCTGCGCGCCGCGGGCGCGGAGGTGGATGTTGAGCCGGTCGTGGTGCCACTGCGAGAGACCTTCGCGGACTCCTCCCAGGGACCCGCCAAGGGACACGGGCGGCACGTCAAGCAGTCTGGCGGGCACGGCCAGTACGCGGTATGCGACATTGAGGTGGAACCGCTGCCCCGGGGAGCCGGGTTCGAGTTCGTGGACAAGGTGGTCGGTGGAGCTATCCCACACCAGTTCATCCCGAGTGTGGAGAAAGGCGTCCGGGCGCAGATGCAACGCGGTCTCGGCACCGGTTTCCCGCTGGTGGACGTCCGGGTCACGCTCGTGGACGGCAAAGCGCACAGCGTGGACTCCTCCGACGCGGCCTTCCAGGCCGCGGGGTCGCTAGCGCTCAGGGCCGCCGCGGAGAAGGGCACCGTGATCACGCTGGAGCCGCTGGAAGACGTCGAGGTGCGGATGCCCGAAGAGCACCTGGGCACCGTGCTGGGCGACCTGTCCAGCCGGCGGGCCCGGGTGCTGGGCACCGAGACCGATCAGGCCGGCCGGATGCTGGTCCGCGCCGAGGTGCCGGCGGCCGAGCTGCTCCGTTACGCCGTCGACCTGCGCGGGCTGACCTCGGGGACCGCCGTGTTCACTCGGCGGTTCTCCCGCTACGCCCCGGCGCCATCCAGCTCGAGTCCGGCACTGGGCGGCACGGGTTCGGCGATCTCGAAGTAGCGCGGTGCCTCGGCGGTACCGGCCAGCCGCAGCCAGCGCACCAAGTAGCGCGAGCGCAACGCGAGGGTGTCCCGCACCGCGTCGTTGTACACCCGCCGGGCGATCACCACCCGCTGCTCCGCGTCGGCTAGCCGGTCCGCGCAGGCGGGGTCGAGCCCATGGCGGTCCAGGACCGCGAGTACCCGGCCCAGCTCGTTCTCGACCTCCTCACGGACCACCGCCCCGGTCCGAAGGGCCCGATCTGGCCCGGCCCGCAGGGCCACATCAGACCCGGCCAGCAGCGCCGCGTCGACGGCGTGGCGCAGCGTGGCGCTCCCGTCCGCTCCCCTGACCGCACGCGCTCGGCTACAGAGCGCGGCATCCAGAGCGGCCCACGCCGCGTCGGTCCGCACATGCAACCGGTCCAACCGGGTAGCCGCGCGCACCGCGCCCACCGCACTCGCCCCGGCAACCAGCAGCCCGGCGGTCACCGCTACTCGCGCAACTCGCACCGCGTGACCCTAGCCAGGCGGCGCGGGTCGGCGGCCACCGCTGTCTCGTAGACCTGCGCCACCCGCCGCGCTATCACCGGCCAGTCCCACGTCGCCGACCGCGCTCGGCCGGCAGCGGCCAGCGCGGCGCGCCGTTCAGGATCATCAAGCAGGCCAGAGAGCGCGGCGGACAGCGCAGCCGGTGATCCAGTGGGGACTAGCACGCCAGCCTGCCCACCGTCGAGCACGCGGCGAAAAGCATCAAGATCACTAGCCAGCACGGGAGTGCCGGCGGCCATCGCCTCGCTGAGCACGATGCCGAAGCTTTCCCCCCCGGTCGCGGGGACGCACAGCACGTCGACGCTGGCCAGCATCGCGGCCTTACCCTGCTCGTTCAGCGCGCCCAGCACCCGGATCCGGGATGCCAGCGCCGGTCCGGCGGCACGTCGCAGTGCCGAGGCGTCCCCCCGGCCGACCACCAACAGACGCAGGTCCGGCCGGGTCCGGGCCACCGTGCGCAGTGCCGCCAGCAGCACCGGCATACCCTTGCGGGGCTCACCGAAGCGGCCCACGAAGCCAATCGTGCCGCCAGCCCTCGGGTACCCGGGCAGTGGTCGCGCCCTGGCGAAGCGCGACACGTCGACCCCGTTGGGGATCTCCACGGCGTCCCCGCCGAGGTACTCCACCTGCACCCGTCGAGCCAGCGGGGACACCGCGATCCGGGCGGTGATCTTCTCCATGGTGGGCTGGAGCAGGCCATGCGCCGCCGTCAGCGCCCAGGACCGCGTGGTGGCGCAGTGGAAGGTCGCCACCACGGGCTGGTCCGCAAACGCCAGGACGATCAACGACAGGCTCGGCGCGGCGGGCTCGTGCAGGTGCAGCACGTCGAAGTCATGGTCGTGCAGCCAGCGCCGGGCTCGTTTGACCGCAACCGGGCCGAACGCCAGCGGGGCGATCGATCCGTTGTAGGGCACCCCCACAGCCCGACCCGCCGGGGTGACGAACTCTGGCAGCGCGTTGACCGGGTTGTGGGCCCGAGCTGGATGTGCGGCCGGGGCGAGCACCTCTACGTGGTGGCCGCGCT
>JBOHFY010000250.1:0-13893 GCA_050699895.1 Pseudonocardiaceae bacterium | reverse complement strand
AACCGGGAGCCCTCGCCTAGGGTCAACTCATCCCGGGCCGCCAGCCGGGCCAGTGCGGTGAGCAGCTGTTCTTCCGGCTCCGGGCGAACCCACCGGAGGTGGGCCTTATCGCCGGCATCGACCCAGTAGGCGGCCTCGACACCCACTCCAGTGACCGCCTCGGTCGGCATGATCGCGTCATTGGCTCGCTGCAACGCTGCCGCCGCCTCACCGGAGGGAGGTACCTCACCAGGGACCCACCAGGCGAAGTCCGGATACAAGGTGATGTCCAGCGGTGTGTCGGCGCGCAACAGATCCGGCAGCCGGATCTGCTCACCCTCGGCCGTGGTGGCGACCACCGGGAGCACCGATCCGGGCGCCGCGGCCAGCGCCCAGCTCAGCGCCCGACCGAGGTCCCGGGACAGGTCCGAGGAGCGGGACAGCACCTGCAAGCCCACCAGCGCCGCACCGTCGGGCCGCACCAGCGCCGCGGCCGCCGCCGGCAGCACGGTAGCCAGCGTGACGTCCCGGCCGGCCGGCTGCGCCAGCGGTAATGGTGCCGTTGCCGAGGGCACGAACTCGCGTAGCGCGACGAGCTGACACTCTGCGGCCAGGCCCGCGAAGGGGCGGCTGACGTGGGCGTCCGGGGCGCCACCCGGGGCACCGTGACAGGCCTTATACCTCTTGCCGGAGCCGCAGGGGCACGCCTGGCGGGGGTTGGTCATGGGGGGCAGGCTAGCGGGTGCCGCCAGGCACCCGCACGACCACCATGCGGCGGCTACCAGCCAGCTGCACCGGGCTAAGCAACCGGGTCAGCCGCCGTACCACAACAATCGTCATGATCGCGACCGCCCCGGCCACCAGGTCGGTAGCCACGTGCAACAGCACGCCATCAGCGCGGTCCTGCACGCCGCTGCGCAGGTTCCACAGGGTTGCGGCGCCAGCCAGCACCAGCCCGGCCGACCAGATCACCCACCACCCCATGACCAGACGCGAGGGGTGCGGTCGCCGGTGGGGATCCTGGCCCAGCGCCGCATGCTCCACCTCAGCGAGCGCCGCACCCGGCACCACCAGGTTCAGGCCCGGTACCAGGACCCCGAGCACCAATCGCCAGCCCGGCCGGGCCGGGGTTACCGCAGCGGCCTGGGCGGCGGCCGCGGTGGCGTGCACCAGCCACCCCACCGTGACCGCGCCAGCCAACACCGAGCAAAGCAAGGATACGACGCCGCCGGTAACCACCAGCGTATCGCTGGCGTGCAGCGGACCGGCGGGCACAGCGTCGGTGCGGCTGGCTAGCAGCAGCGCGTAACGCCATGCCTCAGCACCCGCGGTGACCAGGACCAGCACGGCGGTCAACCCCAGCAGCGGGACCGCCACGGCGGCCAGTGCGCGCATCTGCTCATCCGCCGGTGGTGGCCGACTCTGATGTGACACAGCCGAAGCTACAAAACTCTGGGTGTCGCATTCCCCTGCGCTGCGGCAGAGTCGGCCACTACCATGGGTCGACCCGCGGCAGCCCAGGCACGCATCCCGCCGTCGACGTTCACCGCGTCCCAACCCTCCTGTGTGAGATAAGCGGTGACGCGGGCCGAGCGCCCTCCAGAGCGGCACACCACGTACACCGGGCGCTCGGGGAACATGGTGGCCAGCTCATCGAGCCGCCGCGCCACCTGCCCCATCGGGACGTGCACGGCTCCCGGCGCATGCCCGGCCGCCCACTCGTCGTTCTCGCGGACGTCGAGCAGCACCGCGAGCTCTGGCACGTCGGCCGCTAACGCGGCCGGAACCGGAGAGGTCATAAGCGCCAATCGTGCCACAGGACAGCGACTCACTCAGCCCTTGGGCGTGGCGTTGAGCGGCGGCCTGGGCCGCGACGTGCGCACCTGCGCGGGTGCCGCCAGCGGCCGCTCAGCGCCAGCTCCGGTCAACGCGCGCACCTCCATCTCGGCAAACCTCGCCTCATCGGCCGCGTCGCCCTTGCTCAGTACCGTGCCGAGGTATCCGAGCAGAAAGGCCAGCGGCACCGAGACCAGCGCGGGGTTGCGCAGCGGGAAGATCTCGAAGTCCAGGCTGGGGAACATTGACTTAGGCGTGCCCGACACCGCGGGGGAGAAAACAATCAGCAACACGCAGCTGCTCAGGCCGCCGTACATGCTCCACAGCACGCCACTAGTGTTGAACCGCTTCCAGAACAGGGAGTACAAGATCGTTGGCAAGTTCGCCGAGGCCGCCACCGCGAAGGCCAGCGCCACCAGGAAGGCGACGTTCTGGCCGAGCGCGACGATGCCACCGAGGACCGCCAGCACGCCGATGACGCAGGCGGTGATGCGGGCGACCAGCACCTCACGGTCCGGGTCCAGGTCGCCATGCTTGATCACGTTGGCGTACACGTCGTGCGCGAACGACGCCGACGCGGTGATCGTCAGCCCCGCCACCACCGCGAGGATAGTGGCGAAGGCCACCGCCGAGATGAAGCCGAGCAGCACCTCTCCGCCCAGCTGGTAGGCCAGCAGTGGCGCCGCCGAGTTCTCCTCACCGGGCATGCGGACGATCCGCTGCGGGCCACCAGCCACCAGCGCCGCGGCGGCGTAGCCAATCACCAGCGAGAACAGGTAGAAGATGCCGATCAGCCAGATCGCCCATACCACCGTGCGGCGGGCCTCTTTGGCTGACGGCACGGTGTAGAAGCGCATCAGGATGTGCGGCAACCCGGCCGTACCCAGCACCAGCGCGAGCCCCAGCGACACAAAGTCGATCTTCGTTGTGATGCTCTTGCCATATTGCAAGCCCGGCGCGAGCACCGCCTGCCCGTGCGAGGACTTCGCCGCCGCCTCGCCCAGCAGGGCAGACAGGTTAAGCCCGAAGGAACCCAGCGCCCAGGCGGTCATCATGCCCGCGCCGATGATGAGCAGAGTCGCCTTGACGATCTGCACCCACGTGGTGCCGCGCATCCCGCCGACCAGCACGTAGACGATCATCAGCAGCCCGACGACCGCGACCACCAGCGCCTGAGCTCCCCGACTCTCAACATTGAGCAGCAACGCGACCAAACCACCGGCGCCGGCCATCTGGGCCAGCAGGTAGAAGAAGGACACCACCAGCGTCGACACGGCGGCGGCGGCGCGCACCGGCCGGCGGCGCATCCGGAAGCTCAGCACGTCGCCCATGGTGAACTTGCCGGTGTTCCGCAGCAGCTCGGCGACCAGCAGCAGAGCCACCAGCCACGCGACCAGGAATCCAATCGAATAGAGGAAACCGTCGTAACCATAGACCGCGATGGCCCCGGCGATGCCCAGGAACGACGCCGCGGACAGGTAGTCGCCGGAGATCGCGACCCCATTCTGCGCGCCAGTGAACGACCGGCCGGCCGCGTAGTAGTCGGCGGCGGTCTTGGTGCGGCGCGAGGCCCGGACCACGATGACCAGAGTGACCAGCACGAAGAAGACAAAAATCCCACCATTGAGCAGGGGGTCCCCCACCGCGCCCTGGGCTAACGCTTCGGTCACCAGTTTCCTCCTTCGAGCCGCTCGCGGATCCGGCTACTGACCGGGTCGAGGCTGCGGTTCGCGAATCGGACGTACATCGTCGTGATAACGAAGGTAGAGCCAAACTGGAGCAGGCCGAAGATCAACCCAATGTTGATGTTGCCGACCACGGTGATGGCCATGAAGTGCGGGGCGAACGCGGCTAGGAGAACGTACAGGAAGTACCAGGTCAGGAAGAACGCGGTCATCGGGAAGACAAAGGCGCGGAGCCGGTTACGCAGGGCGGCGAACTCCGCGCTGGTATGCGCGACGACCCAGGGGTCCACCGGATGTCCGCTGTCGGCACCGCCGACGTGTCCCCTGTCGGCACCGCCGACGGACCCGGTGGTGCTCATGCAAACCCCTTCCAGGCAATAAGAATGATCATGTCGATGCTACGTGCGTCGCGCGGACCGGGACACCCTAGCCGCCTGGCGTTCACCAGCGCGCACCGCAATGTTGGGCCGTTTGGGTGTTTGGGTAATTACCGACGGTGCCGGCCAACACGCATCCGGGACAGCGCACCCGCAGTCAGCCCGACCCGGGTCACTGGTTGGCGCTGCTGCCGATTCCCAGATAAGCCCAACCGGTCCGGCGCATGCAGCCGCAGCAAGATACGTGACACGTCGGTCGGCACCCGATCCCTGGTCCGGCGACTCACCGCGACCATGCTCAGAAAGGCCAACGGCACGGTGATCCCGGCCGGTTGCGCCGCTACCGCCTGCCACCCCGGCGGGAGCACGCCAGCCGCGGCGAGCAGCACCGCGGCGACCGCCAACCCGCCGCCGGCCAGCATGCCGGCCGCCGCACCGGCATCGGTCAGCCCACGCCACCAGATACCCAGCACCAGCAGCGGGCAAAACGACGAGGCGGCCACCGCGAAAGCCAGCCCCACTCCCTGGGCCAGGTCCAGCGATGACACGGCGAGCATCCAGGCCAACGGGCCTGACCAGGCGACCAGGACAGCCGCCCGGACCTTCCGGAGCCGACCGGACAGCACGTCACTGGACAACACCCCGGCGACACTCACCACCAGCCCGGTGGCGGCGGACACGAAGGCGGCGAACACCCCGGCCGCGATCAGTCCGCCGAGCAGCGGCGCCGGCCACCCGCCCAACGCGGCACGGGGCAGCAACAGCAGCGCGGCGTCAGTATCTCCAGCGACCAGCAGGTTCGGGAGGTAAAGTCGGGCGAGCCATCCCGAAACCATCGGGAACAGGTAGAACAGCCCGAGCAACGCCAGGACAAACAGCGTGGCCCGGCGCGCCGCCGTCCCTTCGGGATGGGCGTAATACCGACCCAATACGTGCGGCAACCCCATGCAGCCCAGCAGGAGCGCCACCATAAGCGAGTACGTGGCCAGCAACGGGTGCGTGCCACGGCCCAACGGGCGCAGCCAGCTGTCGTTGCTCACAGCGGCACCGCTGGCCACCGGAACCGGGCTGCCCGCGGCGAAGTGCAGTGTGGTGCCCTTGCCACAGCGGTGCTCACCCGGTGCCCAGGACACCGTCCCGCACGTGGGCCCCCCGTCCCGGGTTCCCGTCACCGTCACCGTGACCGGCGTCGGCTCGGTGACTTCGAGTGCGACATCGTGATCCAGCGGGATGTCGATGGCATGGGAGAAACGCGGTGCCGCCGAGGTGCCCAGCGAGTTACGGAACCCCTGGTTGTCTCCAGCGTGGTGGATCAGCAGCACAAAGACCGGTACGGCCAGCGCGGTCAGCTTGACCCAGTACTGGAGGGCCTGCACAAGAGTGATCGAGCCCGTCCACCCGGTGTAGATGTTCACCGTCACGATCACCATGACCACCGCCGCGCCGACCCACCTCGGCTGGCCCGCGACAGCATGCAGGGCGATCCCGGCCCCCTGCAGCTGCGGCACCAGGTAAAGCCAGCCGATGATGACCACGAAGGCGGCGCAGACCCGGCGCAGCCGTACTGAGCCCAACCGTGCCTCGGCGAAGTCGGGCAGGGTATAGGCGCCAGACCGGCGCAGCGGCGCGGCCACGAACAGCAGCAGCGCAAGGTACCCCGCAGTGAACCCGACGGGGTACCACAGCGCGTCCACCCCGCCCTTGAGCACCAACCCGGCGACGCCGAGGAAAGAAGCCGCGGACAGGTACTCCCCGGAGATCGCCGCGGCGTTCACGCGCGGCCCCATCGTTCGGGAGGCCAACAGGAAGTCCGAGGTGGCCCGGGCTTTCATCCCGACAAACCTGTTGAGCGTGGTCCACAGGACAATCATCACCATCGCGACAACGGTGACGGAGAAGTCAGCCCGCTCAGGCACACCAGTGCTCAGTTCTCGACCCACTCGGCGAAGGCTTGCTCGTTGCGGGCGGCGCTGCGGTTGTAGCACCAGGCCACCGCGACGAAGAACGGATAGACCACGAACCCGAGCAGCAACCACGGCAGCCGCAAGCCCAGGATGGTGATCGTGCCCAGCGACGGCACCCGCAGGAACGCCAGCGGAATGCCCGCGAGAACCACCACAGTGAGCAGCATCAGCCGTATCGACAACATCAGCTGCACCCACACCAGCCGACAGGCCAGTGCCTCGCCGACCCTGGTCTGATCCTCCACCTCGGCGAGTGTGCGCACCACCCGCCGACTGTTGCGCCGCTCCGCGAGCACAATCCGTTCCCGCTTGCCGGGCTTGGGCCGGTCAGCCGGCGTCTGGCCGGCTTTCTCCGCCAGCGCCGTTTCTCGACGCGCCGTGTCGACCGCTTGTTTCATGGCCTCCGACAGGTCGTCATGCGGGCCGGCCGCGCTCATGTCGCGACGCTCATCGGGAGGTCCAGCCCTGTTTGGCCGCACGCACCAAACGGTCCTTCAGGTCACGGGTGTGCCTTCGGCTGACCGGCAACTCAGTGGCGTCGTCTCCGCTGCCCACCCGCACTACGTAACCCGACGACGACATGCGCAGCTCGGTGATCAACGGCAGAGCAACCAGGTAGGACCGGTGGATACGCACGAACCCGGCGTCCGACCAGCGGTCCTCTAACTGGGAGAGCGGGATGCGGACCAGATGGCTGGTGGCCTCGCCGGTGTGTAGCCGCGCGTAGTCCCCATGCGCCTCCACCCAGCGCACCGACGAACGCGGCACCAGCTTGGTGGTGCCGGCGAGCTCGACCGGGATGACCTCGTCCTCGCCACCCTGCTCCGGGCCCGGGGCGGAGGGATCGCGTCGGGCGGCGAGAATCCGCCGCAACGTGCTGGCCACTCGCTCCCGGGTCACCGGCTTCATCACGTAGTCGGCCACGCCGAGCTCGAACGCGTCGAGGGCCCGCTCATCGTAGGCGGTGGCGAACACGACCGCTGGCGGGTGGGGCAGTTTCGCGAGCAGGTTGGCGAGATCCAGGCCGTCCAGCCCAGGCATCCGGACGTCCAGAAAGGCAACATCAACCTGGGGGGGCGGCGCGCCATTGACGGGCCGCACCATAGCCATCGCCTCTTCGCTGTTCGTGGCCGTCAGGACGATACTGATCTTCGGCTCAGCCCTGAGCACATCAACCAGCATGGACAGGCAATGCGGCTCGTCGTCCACGGCGAGCACGACAAGCCCGGGGTTGTTGTCGTTGCCGCTCATCAACCGCCTTTCCGTCAATCTCAGTACTCCTCTAACAACCCCCCGACCGTCAATCCTGCACATGGCCGGTGTCACTGTCCACGGTTGACGTACTAATGGCCCCGCCGTGGTACCGAACGTGTTCGGCCGAGCCTACAAACCGAAGCGGGACCAGGCGGCGCGGTGCTCAAGCGCCTCAAGCACCGCCAGCGCGGACTCCGGGCCGCCACGCCCGCTCAGCCTGGCCGCGGCGGGGTCCAGCCCGACGTTACCCAGCCTGAGGCTACCGAGACCCAGCCGAGCCAGCAGTGGCCGGCGTCCCTCCACCGTGATGATCTCCGCATCCGGGTACCGCTTGGTGATCTCCCCGCGCATTGTGCCCAGCCGGTCGACCAAGCCCAACTCCAGGGCCCGGCGGCCGGTCCACACCTCGCCAGCGAACAGATCCTGCTGATCAGTGGCCAGCTGGCCACCACGCCGCGAGCACACCCAGTCGCGGAACATCCCGTGCAGTTCAGCCTGTATGCCGTGCAGCCACACCACATCGTCCTCCCGCTCGGGCAGGAACGGATCGAGCCGGGCTTTGTTCGCCCCCGTGGTGTACAGCCGCCGCTCGACCCCGAAGCGCTCCAGCAAACCGTGCAACCCGAAGCCCTGAGTGACCACGCCAATGGAGCCGACCAGCGAGGTGGGATGGGCGACGATCTCATCGGCGGCGCAGGCGAGCCAGTACCCACCAGATGCGGCGACGTCCTCGCAGAACGCCAGCACCGGCACGCGCTTGTGGTCAGCGAGGCCGCGAATCCGATCCGCCACCAGCGCCGACTGGGTGGCTGAGCCACCCGGCGAATTGATCAACAGCGCCACCGCCCGCAGCCGGTCGTAGCCGAAGGCGCGAGTCAGCGCAGACTCCATGGCGGCCAGGTTGATCACCCCGCGCCCCAGCGGCGCCGACGTCGGCGTGATCACGCCATGCAGTTTCACCGCAGCCACCACCGGGCCACGCTGGCGCTGGGTGCCGGGCAACGGCAGCCGCGCGGTCAAGTCCTTGACGTCCATCCGGCCAGCCTACGGAGGCCGGATGGCGCGCGGCGCCGCTAGGCGCTGACCGACGGTTGGGAACGCGGCGGGCTCGGCGCCGGTGGAGCGATAGCGCGCACCCCTCGGCTGAACTTGGGCACCTTCATGCTGACTTTGGTGCCCAGCCCCGGCCCGGTCTCGACCACCAGCCCGCACTTGTCACCGAAGGCCGCACGCAGTCGGTCGTGCACGTTGCCCAGCCCGACATGCGCGCCGGTGAGGTGGGAGTCGCTCATCTCCTCGTGGAGCCGCTGCGGATCCATCCCGCGGCCGTCGTCCTCCACGCTGATCACGCACTCGGACCCAACGTTCTCGGCGACGACCGACACGGTGCCCGACCCTCCCCCCAGCCCGTGCCGCACAGCGTTCTCCACCAGCGGCTGCAACGCCAGGAACGGCAACACCACCGGCAGCACCTCGGGTGCGATCTGTACCTTGACCTGCAACCGCTCACCGAACCGGGCCTTCTCCACGGCCAGGTAGCGGTCGATGTTGTTGAGCTCCTCGGCAAGCGTGGTGAACTCCGCGTCAGCGCGGAAGGAGTACCGGAAGAAGTCAGACAACTCCATGATCAGATCGCGAGCCTCCTCCGGGTCAGTCTTGATGCAGTGGGAGATCGTGGTCAGCGCGTTGTAGATGAAATGCGGGGAGATCTGCGAACGCAGCGCCCGGATCTCGGCATAGGCCAGCCGGGATCGGGACTCATCGAGCTCAGCGAGCTCGAGTTGGCTGGAGACGTACCGGGCGACCTCCATCGTGGCCCGCACCACGCCAGGCTCAGCGGCGCGCTGGCTGATCACACCGAAGGTCCCGACAATGCCGCCGTCCACCTCCAGCGGCGAGACGATCACTGCTCGAACTGGGCAGTTGGCGCGCCCGCAGTCCATATCGCGCTGGCTGCGGACCTGCTGGCGGCCGGTGGCCAGTACCTCAATAGCAGCCTCGTGGGCCCAGTTCGCGTGGTGCCTAGCGTCGACATCATGCGCGGGCGCGCCATCCCAGGCCAACATCAAGCCCTCATGGTTTGCCAGCGCGACGGCGAGGCAGTCCAGCAACGCCCGCAGGTGCGGCGCCGCGCCGGTCGCCGAGGAGGCTGACAGCCTCTCCCGCAGCGGTGACGAGGCCTGCGCCATGGTGTGCAGCGCGTGGTAGGTGGCATGGTCAGCAGCGGTGCCGAAGGGCCGGCGGTTCCGCAGGTAACACACCAGCACGGCAGCCAGCGCCACGGCGAGGGCCACCACCACTGCGGCGTTACTGAGCAGGGTCACGAAGCCATCGTCGCGGTCCCGACCCGCGATGACAACATGGGGGCACTCCCGCTCGGCTGCTCCGCCGGTGCCAGGGGCTGGACAGTCAGTGGCTCAACCGGGTCAGCGGCCCGTTGCCGTCGTCGGGGATGCCCCGCGTTCTCAGGTCCTCGGCGACCTGATGGGCCTTCTCCCGGGCCGGGATTATGCCGTGCACGATGCCTGCCCAGTACTCGCGGTCCGCCTCGCTGGGCTCAGTGGTGTGCGCCGTGATGATCCAGGGCCGCTGCAGCGCCCACGACACCGGCACCAGCAGCACAACCAGCAGGATCAGCAGCACGAACCAGGCCGGTCTGGCCACACTCGGCGGGGTCCAGAACACCACGAAGAGCGTCAACAAGACGATGACCCCCAGCATCGCGACGCAGGACACATAACCGGCGGCCATGTCGTGTTCGAACTGGTCCGCCATCTCCGGCTTAGTCCAGCTGATCCTGCTCTGGATCATCCAACGGCGCCTATCACGGTCCTCTTCCGTCAGCCTCATGATCTGATCCTTCCCGTCAAGCCCCGTGCCATCGCGTGAGGCCACCCAGCGTAACGCCGAACTGGGTTACCAACGCTGAGCCGCGTGTCGCCGTCTGTGCGGGATGCCACGGTGCTGGGGGACACCGGCCCGCCGGACCCGCCAGCCGGTGGTCCCCAGCAGGCCGAGGGCCACTAGCAGCGCGGCGATCACAACCAGCGCGGCGGCCATGGCGTTCACGTCGCTGCCGGATGTAGGGCCGACCGAGGGGGCTGACGTGGCGGTGACAACCTGGTCGAGGTGCTGTTCCTGGCCAGCGGGTGGGGTCCGGGCGGGTGGGCTAGGCACTGCGGCCGAGGGGGGCAGCGGCTCGGGCAGCCTGGAATAGTCGACCAGCCCGGTGCTCTCCAGGCCCTCCATATTCCGGTTGACAAGTACCGAGGCGTTGGCCGAAAACGACCGGACCAACTCGTTTCGAGTGCCGGCTCGCACGCTGGTGATGGCCGCAAGCATCTCGCCATCGGCGACACGCAACCGTTGCGCGAACATGCGGTCGAAGTCCGGGCCCGACTGCCCGGACAGCTCCCGCAGCCAGCTCTGCTGCTGCGCGGTGAGTTGGTCAGGAAGCGGCACACCGAGCTTGCCGGCGACCGAGCGAACCTGACTGTCAAGGTCGCCGTAGTCGACCCCGATGCGTTTGGCGGCGGTGCGGACCTGCGCGTTGCTGCCCTGCCGCTGGGCAGCCCGCCCGCTCGATCCCCCGCACAGATCAGCCTGCCGGATCATGACCAGCAGGTCTCGGTCCGCGGGCCCCAGCGGGCCCCACCGCGTCTGCGTCCATCCAGTGTCTTGCGCGGTGCTGTGCACGTTTGCCGTCCCGTACTGCGAGGTACCCCAGCACTGGAATACCGCTGCCGTCAGCACGACAAGCACGGCCAGGGCGACGGCCCATCGGACGAATCGGGGTACCGGGAGACGCACAGCAGAAGCCTTTCTCCGTCGGGGGATCTCAGGTCGTCGGAGGGGGGATCAGACGAAGTCGAACTGCTCGGTGTGGATCCGGGGCTGCGGCACATCCAGCCCGTCGAGCACGGCCAGCACATCGGTGACCAGCGCGGGCGGCCCGCAGAGGTAGTAGTCAAGCTGGTTGCGCCGGAACTCGCCGGGCAGCAGCGCCGTGAGCACGTTCTCGTCGACGGCGCCGGACGCGCCGGTCCAGCCCGGTGGGGGCTGGCGAAGCAGCTCGACGACAGTGAGGTTCTCCATCCGTTGCTGCAGTTGCCTGATCTCGGCGCGGAACAGCAGTTCGTCCATGGTCCGGGCGATCACCAACAACCGGTGGGGGCGCTGGTCGCGGCGGTGCGCCAGCGTCCGCAGCATGCTCATCATCGGGGTGATGCCGACCCCACCGGCGATCATCACCAGGCCGGTGGTGCGCCGCACGTCGATGGTGAACGCGCCGTGCGGGCCGTCAACCCATACCGGGCTGCCCGGTCGCAGCAGGCGAAGCTCGCGGGTGAAATCACCGCTGTGCCGGATCGTGAACTCGGTCCACAGCCCGACGTGCGCGCTGGAGGCAATCGTGAAGGGATGCTCCTGCGCCCCGATCGAAGGATTCAGGCGCAACCAGGCGAACTGGCCAGGGGCGAACTCCAGAGTCCGGCGGCGGCGTCGGAGACCGTCCCTGCGGGGCTCGAGGACCAGGGTGCTCACGGTGCTGGTCTCCGGCCGGACCTCACGGACCACATACTCGCGGCGGGCACCGAAAACCGGCAGCCATAGCCACCGGTACGCCAGCACCACCAGCACCCCCACCGCGAGGACGGCGAGCAACGCCCGCATCGCGGCATCTCGAACCAGGTGGTTGAGCCACCAGATGTGCAGCCCACTGAGCACCAGCACCGTGCCGGCCAGCGCCACATGCACCCAGCGCCACACCTCGTAGCGGTGCCGCAGCCGTCTGCGCAGCGCCGTCAGCGCGATCAGCGCACCCAGCGCCACGGTGGCGCCCAGCGCCGTGCGAGCACGATTAGGCGCGTGCAGTACGTCGAACAAGGCCACGTGCGCCGGGTTCGCCGCCACCACCAGGACGACGTGCAAACCCACCAGCAAGGTGATGGTCAACCCGACAAACCGGTGGATACTGAGCACCCCGTCGATGCCGAAGGTGCGGGTCAGCGAGCGCAGCCGAGACGGCAGCACGACCGCACAGACCAGCATTGAGGTGGCGAGCAACCCCATCCCGACGGAGAGCTGGGACAGCAGCGAGGAGCGGCCTCCCCCCGGCGATGACATCCCGGTACGCGGGGCGTGCAGCACCGGCGCCAAGAGCACCGGCGCCAAGAGCACAGCGAGGAATGCTGTTGCCCACAGTGTTCGTTCCAGCTGGCGTCGCACGCCCCGAACCGTAAGGAAAAATGGGTACCTAGCCGGCGGAATCTGAGAGCGTTACCGGCCCGTGGTCGCCCACCTGGCCGCGCAGCGCGACGAACGCCCCTCGACTAGCCCGAACAGGCGCTCCCGTTACTCCGAATGCCGAGCCAAGCACTCAACGAGACTCCAAGCACACGTTGGACCGGTCGGGTAGTCCTGCCGCTCATCGATTGCCCAACGCCGCGCGACACGGAATCCTGGCCGCCGATGCAACCCGATCAGCAGTCAACAGCGCCTTCTCCTGGGCCTCCGCCTGGGCCTACTCAGAGACCCCACGCCGAGCCTCCGCACGGGCCACGGCATCCGGTTCTCCTCATGGTGCCGCTACGCCAGATATCGAGCCGGGTGCTTCACGCGTTACGGTCCACCGGGTTCGAGACCCGGGCCCTGGACGCTGTCCCCGAGGTGCTGGACGCGGCCCGCGCGCATACCCTCGCGGCGATCGTGCTCGATGTCGCGCTGGCCGGCCCGGATCCCGGAGGCTTCCTCGACGAGCTGCGCGGGATCGCGCCGCGGCTCCCGGTCATCGCGCTGACCTCCCGCGAGCAACGGGAGCAGACCGTGTCGCTCCTGCGGGGCACTCTGGACGACTACCTGACCACCCCGTTCCCGGTGGAGGAGCTGGTCAGCCGGCTGCGGCTGCGGGTCTCCGACCAGCTGTCGGTAGACCGGAGCGTGCTGCGCGCGGGGGTGGTCACCGTGGACACCGCACTCGGGCTGGTCAGCGTCGCCGGCCGGTTGGTGACGCTGTCCCCCACCGAATACGCCCTGCTGGTCGCCTTGGCGAGCCGACCTGGCGAGCCGGTATCGCAGGACCGGCTCGCGGAGGCGGTCTGGGGCCAGCCACAGTCCTCCAACGTCGTGGAGGTCTACGTCGGGTACCTGCGCCGCAAGCTGGGCCCGGACCGGATCCGCACGGTGCGCAACGCCGGCTACGTACTCGACGGTTGAGTATCTCCATTACTCTCTAGCGCACCGGAAGAAGACAAGTGGTACATCTCTGGACACAAGACGCCAGGCATGCCCAGCGCTCACCACGGGTGCTGAGCCGACACACACCAGGAGGCGGGGCCTTGGCCACGGCGAATGATCAGTTCCGGGCGGCGCGGGAACGCACCGCCTCCCTCACCCACCCGGGCTACGGCCTGACTCGGCAGGAGCTCGCCGAGCGGGTCAACGCCTACATTTGGCCTGGTAAACTATAGCGGGAAGCCTTCCGGGCGATCTTCCGTGTCTCGACAGATTCCGGTTTGGGGTTCGTCAACGCCCGCTCCCGCCGCGCGGCAGTGAAACTGGGCAACATGAAACGTAGAGAAACCTTCCAGGCCGCCACGCTACTAGGAGTGGGCGCCCTCACCCTGGAGGAACTGGCGGCGCTCCTGGGAGACAGCAAGCCCGCGCCGATCCCGGCGCGGGTCGGCGCGACCGACATCGACCATGTCCACACCGCCACGCAGGTGTTCGAGTCGTGGAGCCGTACCTATGGTGGTGGGGTGGTCCGAGGGGCCGTCATGGGCCAGTTGCGCTGGTCGGCCG
>JBOHFY010000249.1:0-8547 GCA_050699895.1 Pseudonocardiaceae bacterium | reverse complement strand
GACTCGCATCGCCACTCACGGGTTATCCACAGCTGCGGTGGGCTGGGGCGGGCGCTGGTCGCAGCGCCGGCGGTGCTCACGGTCACGGTGGCCGCCACGGCGGTGGCGGTGCTGCTCAGCTCGTTCCTGGCCGCGCCACTGCGGCGGCCGGCCGGCTCGCTCGCCCTGGTGAATCTGCATCGGCTGACCGGTGGCCCCTCCTGCGGCCTGGCCGATGACATCCAGGTACTGCCCGACGGCGCCGTGCTGACGCCCGCGGACTCCTCCGGTCGGCTGGACGGGTTCGCCGCGCTGGCCGGCTTCGACCCCAGCTCACCGCCGCCGGACCCGCCGGGCACCGGGAGGTCGGCCGAGCTCTGGGGAAGCCTGATCGGTGGGCCGCGGCACACGGGGACCATGACCAGCCCCTGGTTCCAGCTGCCCGCCCTGGGTGGCGCCAGTGGGGTGGCGGTATCGGTGTCCGGCCGGACCGACGGGGGCAACAAGCTGGTCTTGGAGTTCGGCCGGGCCGGGCCCGCCGACGTCACCACGCTGGGCGCTCGCGTGCCGTTCGATTGGGTGCGGCCCAGCCTGGACTATCTGAGTGACCCGAAGGACTACCGGTACACTGACGGCCCGCCGGACTACCGGTCATGGCGGTCCATCGGCCTCGACGCCGCACAGGTCCCAGCCGGCGCAGACCGGATCCGGATCCACGCGGTGGATGCCACCACCGACCCGGAAGGCTGGCTGGCCGTCACCGGACCCCGGCTGCGCTCCGTGGTCGGGCTGACCGAGTTCCTGGCCGGTCGAGGACCGGTACTGGTGAGCTGGCCGCAGGCGTTCCTGTTCCCCTGTGTGCGAAACATCCCCGAGGTGGCCGACGGGCTGGCCGGCGCCCCCCGCGTGGTGATCGAGGCGCCGCGCCGTCTCGGTCCACTCTCGTCGATCACCACGGGTCAGGCCCAGGGCGGCGACTTCGCCGCGCTGCGCCCGTTCGGCCAGCTCTACGAGGTACCCACCCGGCTGGCTGGCCATCCCGACGTCGACTGGGGCACCCTGGAGCTCTCCGGCGACACCGGCGCCCGGGACGCTTACCAACGCGGCACCACTCGCACCCGGACCTGGGGCTGGACGGGCCGATGACCCTGCACGACTTCGGGTCCGATCCGTCACCGGATCGGACCCGAGTGCCCGTCACTGATGGGCGCTGCCCTTCGTTGCTGCCGTCGCCGCCGCGGATACGCCAAGGGCACGACACGTGACGGTTCACCTGGTGGGACGCTCTGGAGTGGGCAAGCCACCCGTTGCGCCCATTGCTGCTAGAGTTGTACATCCGATCTACTCCTATGGTGGGAGGGGATTGGGTGGTGCTGGGGTCGATGTGTGGCGCACCGGCCCCAGCTTTTTCTGTGACAGCATCGCCCGTTTGGGCGAATTTTTGGCAACGAGCTGCCTCTTGATATCGTCAGACGACCTCCTGCTCCGCGGAACTTGTGGACTGGGTACTTGATGGCATCTCGCTGATCAGTACGTCGAGGAAGTCGACGCTCTCGTCCAAGGACAGTGCCAGTTCCTGTAATTGGGCGAACGTGTCGAGATACCGCGCGATCTGATCGGTGTCCTCACGGATGGTGGCGGACAAGTTGGTGCCCTCCAAGTGCAGCAGATCGGGCAGGCTCGGGTCGGTGAACGCCAGTAACATGAAGCTCCCCGCCATGCCCGGGTGGGCACCGCGGGTGAACGGCACAATCTGGATGCTGATGTGCGGCTCCGCCCCGTACTCCTTGAGCCGTTGTAGCTGCCTACGCATCGCGTGTCCCCGGCCGACGTGGCGCCGTAAGGCCGCCTCGTCCAGGACGAAGAGCATCTCCGGGGGAGTCTCCCGTTCGTGCACCTCCTGGCGGTGTTGGCAGATGGCCCATGCCCGGTCCGCTCCTTCTGGACCGGCCGTGCCGTAGCCCGCGAACAGTCCTCGGGCGTACTCCTCTGTCTGGAGCAACCCAGGAATCAGGATGGGCTGGCACTGGCGGGTAACGGACGCCGATGCCTCGTACGCCAGGTACTCCCTGAAGGCGGGCTTGAGTTGATCGGTGTACCGGTCGTAGAAGGATGCCCCCCGAGCTGACCTGGCGAGCTCAACCAGCCCGTCGACCTTCCCCTTGTCTTTCACTCCGTAATGGCTGAGCAGGGCTTTCAGGTCGGTGGTCGAGACGCTGACATCCCCCCGCTCGATGCGGATGAGTTTGGACGGTGACCAGTCCATGGCGTGGGCGACATCGGCCTGCCGGAGCCCGGCGGCGTCGCGTGCTCGCCTGAGCTCGTCGCGTAGCCGGCGGCGCTGCACCGTCGGATCTTGAACTACGATCATCGCCCCTGCTTCCTCACTGTTGACACCTGTCGTTGGGTCCACTGGCCTTACGCTTCCTATCAGTTTATACACTGGCATCATAGCAACCGGCAAGATGCCAACATGCAGATCGCTTCTCGCGGTATGCATGTGGCAGTGAGCTATATAGCATCACTTCTGAGTCGCGCAGACTTGGTCGGCCGGTGGCGGTCAGGTGGCTGTCCGACTGCCACCTGGCATAGTGCGAGTCGCCTGCCCGCAGGGTGCCGAAGCGCCTGCCCGCAGTACGACCGCCTCGACTGCGCTGAAGTCACCAGGACCCACGAGTATGTCTGGGTCCGGGACTCGAAGAACCCGCTCGGGCCTGCCCTCGGGTTCACGAGCGAGGGGTGGGCAGCGTTCCTCGTCGGGGTGCGGCACGACGAGTTCGATCGCTCCGGAGTGCCGGTCTGACGATGGCCCCCCGGCTGAACTCGGCGAGCCGTGAACCGCCGGGCTCAGTCGTCGTCATCCGCTGGGTTGTTCACCTCTGCCTGCGCGACTGACCAGTCCCGTTGGGATAGTGGACGCCTACAACGCGGGCACGCGCCTCGTGGCTGTCGGGCGGCGCGAACCGCCGACCACTCCGCATTCAGGCTGCGACGCTCCTCGGCCTGCCGGCGAAGTTTGTGCTGCAGGACCTGGACGGTCCAGGTTGATCCGAGCAACAGCCCGAGGAAGACCAGCAAGACCGCGCCCAGCATTATCAGGGCCACCATGCACCGCCGCGACATCTCGATCTCTGGCCGCGCTCCGGCGGCCAGGTTCGCCTGTCGGGCGACACACTGTCGCCCTCGGCGTTAAGGCGGGTGAACCGAGCCATGCGGGCACCTCCCCGACCGGGAGCACGTACGTGAAATCAAACACGTACGTGTAAGCACTGAGATAGTATCGGGGTGAGCGTGCTAGTGGCAAGCTGTACTACGAGTTCACACTTACGTAGCATGGGTGCCTTGCGGAGGAGCGACCTGTGACCCGGAACCAACTGACCCATCGCGAGAACCAGGTGCTTGAGCTGGTGATCAGGGGGCTCAGCAACGACGAGATCGCCACTCACCTGGCCATCTCGCGCCGGACGGTGGAGGCGCACCTGCGCATGCTGTTCCGCAAGACGGGAGTGGCCAGGCGGGCCCAACTTGCCGCGCTGTACCAGGGCAGCGACATGGTCGCCACCGAGCGGCCCGAGGCAGAACAACCCGGTGCCCCGGCTCCTTCGCCGCCGCGCCAGCACCGTGACTTAGCGGACTGCGAGCGACAGTTGCGGGCCTACGCCGACGCCGTACGCGGGCTGTCTGACCGGCAGTCCCCGCTGTTCGAGGAACGCTTGGAGATCACTCTCTTGGTCGGCGAGCGGGACGGGCAGGACACCGTCCTCGAGCGGCGCTGGACCACACCGATGCCCTACCTCGTCTACCGGGTCCTGGCCCCGATCCTGAACTTGTCGGACAGCCCACCGCTCGAGCGGGACGACCTTGCCCTGGACTGCCGCGTGGAGGGTCAGGACATTGATGCCGACGTCCACCTGGTGTGGAACGCGCGCGGCAGGCCGCAGGTGATGATCCTGTTCCAGCCGGGGCTCCAGGCGGAGACCGAGTGGGTGCTGCGCTACCGCTCGCCGACGCTGTGGAATCCGCTCCGCGCCTCGGGCCAGGACACCCTGACGTGGTTCACGGCCACCCTGGACCAGCGGCGCCCTCCGAAGACCAACGAGCTCACCGTGAAGGTCGTCTTTCCGAGCTCCTGGACCGATGAGCGGCTCACCGAGCGCGGCAACCTCGGCGTGATCCACACTGAGCGCCTGCCGACCGGTCAGACCCAGCTGACCTGGCATCACGGCGCTCCCGGCGCGGGGGCATACCACTGGGAACTCCACGGGTCGCGCGGCTGAGGCCGTCGGGAAACCCCGGGTGCGGGGTGCTGGGCGTAGTCGCCTAACCTCGGGCCGATGTCTGAGACCGTCATGCGCACCCTCACCGGGTGGGGCCGTACCGCGCCGAGCAGGGCGCGAGTGCTGGTCAACCCGACAGTCGAGTCGATCCAGCGGGCCGTGCTCGACGCCGGGGTGCCAAGCCGGGGGGTGCCAAGCCGAGGCGTGATCGCCCGGGGGCTGGGGCGCTCCTACGGCGACCCAGCGCAGAACGCGGGCGGGCTGGTCATCGACATGACCGGGTGCGACCGGATCCACCGCCTCGACGCGGACAGCGGGCTGGCCGTGGTGGACGCCGGGGTCAGCCTCGACGCGCTGATGCGCGCCGCGCTGCCGTTGGGGCTGTGGGTCCCGGTGCTGCCCGGCACCCGGCAGGTCACCGTGGGCGGCGCGATCGCGGCCGACATCCACGGCAAGAACCACCACAGCGCGGGCAGCGTCTGCAACCACGTCCGCTCCCTCGACCTGGTCACCGCCGACGGCTCGGTCGCCACTGTGACACCCGATGACGAGCTGTTCTGGGCCACCGTCGGCGGCATGGGGCTGACCGGGATCATCGTGCGCGCCACGATCGCGCTCACCCCTGTCGAATCGGCGTACTTCATCGTCGACACCGACCGCACCGCCAACCTCGACGAGCTGCTGGCGCTGCTCACTGACGGCTCCGACGACCGCTACGACTACTCCGCCGCGTGGTTCGACGCGATCTCCACCGGCGCGAGGCTGGGCCGCGCGGTGCTCACCCGCGGCTGCCTCGCTCGGCGTGACGAGCTACCGCCGAAGCTACGCCGCGCCCCGCTGGCCTTCGACGCGCCGCAACTGCTCACCGCGCCCGCCATGTTCCCCAACGGCCTGGCCAACCGGGCGATCTTCGGCGCGCTGAGCGAGGCGTGGTACCGCAAGGCACCCCAGCGCCGCCGCGACGAGGTGCAGAACCTGACCACCTTCTACCACCCGCTGGACATGATCGGGCAGTGGAACCGCGCGTACGGCTCACGGGGTTTCCTGCAGTACCAGTTCGTGGTCCCGTTCGGGGCGGAGGATAACGTCCGCCGCATGGTGGAGGAGATCGCGCGCTCGGGGCACGTCTCCTTCCTCAACGTCCTCAAGCGGTTCGGCCAGGCCAGCGCGGCGCCGCTGTCGTTCCCCCAGCCCGGCTGGACGGTCACCGTGGATTTCCCGATCCGCCGGGGTCTCGCGGAGTTCTGTGACCGGCTCGATGCGCGGGTACTCGACGCTGGCGGGCGGCTCTACCTGGCCAAAGAGTCCCGAACCTCGGCGACCACCGTGGCGCGCATGTACCCGCGGCTGGAGGAGTGGCGCAAGGTCCGCGCCGCCGCCGACCCCGACGGCATCTTCGCCTCCGACCTGTCCCGGAGGCTCGAACTACTGTGATAAAGGAATATTAGTGATCGACGCTGTCGGCAACCCCCAGTCCCTGCTGCTGCTGGGCGGCACCTCCGAGATCGCGCTGGCTACCGCGCAGCGCTACGCCACCCGCCGCCCGCTGCGGGTGGTGCTGGCCGCCCGCCCGTCGCTGCGCCTGGACGCCGCCGCGGCGCGGCTGGAGCGGGTGGGCGCCACGGTGCTGACGCTGCCCTTCGACGCGGTGGACACCGCCTCGCATCCCGAGACGATCGAGAAGGCCTTCGCCGACGGTGACATCGACGTCACGCTGGTCGCCTTCGGGTTACTCGGCGACCAGGAGAAAGCGTGGACCGACCACGCCACCACCGTCGAGCTCGCGCAGGTCAACTACACCGGAGCGGTATCGGTCGGCGTGCTGTTGGCCCAGGCGCTGCAACGGCAAGGCCACGGCGCGCTAGTCGCGCTGTCCTCCGTCGCCGCCGAGCGGCCCCGGCGCTCGAACTTCTGCTACGGGTCCACCAAGGCCGGCCTGGACGCCTTCTACACCGGCCTCACCGAGGCGCTGCGCCCGTCCGGGGTCAAGGTTTCGGTGATTCGGCCCGGCTTCGTGCGCACCAAGATGACTGCGGGTCTGAAACCCGCCCCCCTGTCCGTCACCCCCGAGCAGGTCGCCGAGGTGATCGTGGACGCCGTCACGCACGGCCGCGAGCAAGCCTGGGCCCCCGCCCCGATGCGCTACGTGATGTCCGCCCTGCGGCACGTCCCGCGCCCGATCTTCCGCCGTCTCCCCATCTGACTGAAGCCCACTCCCGCCTTCCCAGCCTCAACCGCTCCCGCCTTCCCGAACTCAACTACAGAGTCGTGCCCGGTGGTACCGAGAACTCTGCTGTTGAGTTCGGGAAGCATGGAGCTGTGCTCAGGCGGCGCACTGGCGGAGCACAGCGCGGACTTGGGCGGCGAAGGCGTCGGGGTTACGCAGGACATCGGCGGCGCTGGCCCGTAGCACCGTCCAGCCCACTGCGGCGAGCCGGTTGTGCCGCGCCAGATCGGCTCGAAACGTCGGCGCGTCCTGGTGGTGTTCCCCGTCGAATTCCACGCCGACCATGGCGGCCGGATAAGCCATGTCCAACCAGGCCACGTGATGTCCGACCTCATCGCGCACCTGGTACTGCAACTCAGGTCGCGGCAGCCCGCGCAGCACCAGTGACACACGGCATCTGGTCTCCATAGCCGACTCGGCGCGCGGATCCATCAGTTCGGCCACCAGCGGAACCCGGCTGCGCCACCGCGCCCCCGGGTAGCGAGCAGCCATTCTTAACAACGCAGCCGGCCCGAAGCGCCCGATCCGACCCATTGCGTCGGCCGCCACGACACCCTCGACCTGAGTCGACCAACGGGCGAGGTCGTATGCCGTTCGGATCGCCGCAGTCACCACCAGACCGGACACAGTCTCGACCTCGTCGTCGGCGAGCTGCTCTCGGTGCACTCGCAGTCCACGGCATTCACGGAATTCGCCACCCGGCACGACAACCTCGGCATCGGCGTCGCGAGGCGCGATCCGGGCGCCGAGCAGCTCCGCTGCGGAATGGCCGGCCAACGCGCCATACCCAGCGATCAGCAAATGGGCCCCGCGGGATCTCATGGCGAGCGTTGGCGCGATGTCACGCGCCAGGTAGATGTCGGGAAAGAGCCGGCGGAACCTGTTACCACGGAGCTGTCCTTTGGTCAGCAACCCGGCCGCCACCGCGAACGATCCCCGAAACGGTGTGGTCAAATCCTCCATACCGTGCACTGTGCCCACGCCACCGGAGCAAGTCCACTCACCCTCCCCCACTTATCCACAACAAACCCGCCATCCACAACCGCAGCCAGCACACCTTCCCAAAACTCTGTGTCTCCCGAACTCAACAGCAGAGTTGTAGGGCTCGCGGCGGACAGCTCTGCTGTTGAGTTCGGGAGGCAGAGCGCAGTCCAGAGGGACGGAGGCGGGAGGTAGAGCGCAGTCCGGAGGGACGGGAGGGGCTCGGGGAGGAGGGGCTAGAGGTAGACGGCGGCGATGAGGGTGAGGACTAGGGCGGCGGCGAGGACTTGGAGGACGCGGTCGCCTAGGGCGATCTCTTCGGGCTCGCCGCCGTTGCCGCCGTCGACGTCCACGCCGTAGCGCAGCACGGCCATCACGAAGGGCACCAGGGAGATCACAGGCCAGCGCGAGTGGTGGGTCTGGCTGAGCTGAAACGCCCACAGACCGTAGGTCATGATCACTCCGGTGGCCGAGAGCGTCCACACGAAGCGCAGGTAGGAGGCGGTGTACCGGTCCAGCGACTTGCGGATCTTCGCGCCGGTGTGCTCGGCGAGGCGGATCTCGGCGTAGCGCTTGCCGGCCACCATGAACAGTGACCCGAACGCGGTGGTGAGCAGGAACCACTGGGACAGCGCGATCTGCGCGGCGGCGCCGCCAGCGATGGCCCGCAGCAAGAAACCAGACGCGACGATGGAGATGTCCACCACCGGCTGGTGTTTGAGCCACCGGCAGTAGGCGAGCTGCATCGCGATGTAGACCGACGTGACGATGACCAGGTCGGTCGACGCCAGGAAAGACACCCCGATCGCGGCGGCGAACAGCGCCACCGCCACCGCCAGCGCCAGCCGAGGTGGCACCACTCCAGCGGCGATCGGCCGGTAGCGCTTGGTCGGGTGCGCGCGGTCGGCCTCGACGTCCTGCACGTCGTTGACCAGGTACACAGCGGACGCGGCGAGGGAGAACGCGACAAAGGCGATCCCGACGGCGGCGAGCACGGGCAGCTGGAAAATGGTGCCGCCAGCGAATGGCGCGGCCAGCACCAGAACGTTCTTCACCCACTGCCGGGGCCGCATGGTGCGGACC
>JBOHFY010000248.1:0-5949 GCA_050699895.1 Pseudonocardiaceae bacterium | reverse complement strand
GATCGTTCCCGCACTGGGCGGGTGATCATCCCGGCCTGGCAGAACCGGCAGCCGCGGGTGCAGCCGCGGAAGATCTCCACGCTCATCCGCTCGTGCACGCTCTCCGCGATCGGCACCAGCGGCTGCTTGGGGTAGGGCCACTGGTCGAGATCCATCGTGGTGCGTTTGGCCACCCGCTGGGGGGCACATTCGGTGGTGGAAACGACCTCGGCGATCTGGCCGTCGGGAAGGTACTTGACGTCATAGCAGCTGGGCAGGTAGACACCGTCGATCCCGGCCAGCCTGCCCAGCAATTCCGGCCGGCCGCCGGGGCGTCCTTGCGCCTTCCAGGCCCGCACGACGCCGGTGATCTCAAGGACCACCTCCTCACCGTCGCCCAACACCGCGGCATCAATGAAGTCGGCGATCGGCTCCGGGTTGAACGCGGCGTGACCCCCGGCGATGACGACGGGGTGGTCGTCGGTGCGTCGTGTGGCGTGCAGGGGTATCCCGGCGAGGTCCAGCGCGGTGAGCAGGTTGGTGTAGCCGAGTTCGGTGGCGAAGGACACTCCGAGCAGGTCGAAGGCCCCGACCGGCCGGTGCGAGTCCACGGTGAACTGCGGGACACCGTGCTCACGCATCAGCGTTTCCAGATCCGGCCAGACCGCGTAGGTCCGTTCAGCGAGCACGTCGGGCTGCTCGTTGAGCACCTCGTAGAGGATCATGATTCCCTGGTTCGGCAGCCCTACCTCGTAAGCATCCGGGTACATCAACGCCCAGCGCACCGTGGTGGTATCCCAGTCCTTCACGGTGACGTTGAGCTCGCCTCCGACGTACTGCACCGGCTTGGAAACCTGGGGCAGCAGTAGCTCAAGCTGCTCAAACACCGATGCGACCGCCATGGCGCCTAGCGTAGTTGGAGGCTGTTCACGTACCGCCAACCCGGTACGCCGACGCCACTACCGAAGGAGGAGGACCGCCAAGCGGCGGGTTGCCACCACGATGCCCACGGCGGCCATCACCACAAAGTACGCCACGTGTCCCAGCATCGACCAGCCGAGGACGCCGGTCATCAGACCACGCATCAGAGCCACCGCGTGGTAGAGCGGAAATGCCTGTACCAGCCACTGCAGCACCAGCGGATACACCGATAGCGGGAAAAACGTCGCCGAGAACAAGAACATCGGCAGTATCGCCAGCGTCACCAGGTCGAAGTCCTGCCAGGAGCGCAGGAACGTGGTGGCGGCCATCCCGACCGCCGCGAACGCAAACACCACGAACAGCGCGGCGGGTAGCGCCAGCAACGCCCATGGTGCGGAGATCAACCCGATGGCGAGCATGACCGCGAGGAAGCCGGCCGAGTACATCCCGGCCCGGATGAGCGCCCAGCCGATCTCCCCCAGCGCGATGTCCACCGGACCCAACGAGGTGGCGAGCATCGCGTCGTAGAGCTTCTCGTACTTAATCTTGGAGAAGACAGTGAACGTGGTGTCGTACACCGCCCCGTTCATCGCCGACGCGACCAGCAGCCCAGGGGCGATGAACGCCGCATAGCTCAGCTGCTGCCCGGCCGGCCCCACCACGGTGCCGACCAGGCTGCCAAGCCCCTGACCCATCGCGATCAGGTAGAACAGTGGCTCGAAGAACCCGGAGACGACGGCCAGCCAGGCGCTTCGCGACGCCAGTACCGAGCGCGCGACGAGCATCCGGGCCCGACCCGCGTACAGTCCCGGCGGCAATACTCGCAACAGCAGCCCGGCGCGCGGCGCGACAACCTCCCACGACAACTCTCGAAGCGCGATCATCCGGTGAGCCTGACCCGGAACCGCCAACGGGACAGCCCTACACCCACCACCAGCAACACCATCAGGTAAGCGAGGTGTCCCACCGCTGGCCACCACTGCAGCATGCCGAGCGCGGCGCCACGGGCCAGCTCGGTGCCGTGCCACAGCGGGCTGATCCAGGCGAACGGCTGGATCAGCCCGGGTAGCTGCGAGATCGGGAAGAAGGTCCCGGAAAACAGGGTCATCGGCAGCACCACGAACCGGAAGACAGCCGTGAACGCGCCCCCTTCTGTCTCTCGCGCCGCCGAGAACGCCACCAGCGGCGCACTGAACGCCATGCCGCACAACACAGCGAAGACCAACGCGGGCGCCGCGCCCGGCCCTCGGACCGCGCCGAACAGCGCGGTCACCAGCAGGTAGGCGGCACCGGACAGGGTCAGCCGCAGCGCGATCCAGATGATCTGCCCACCGGCCAGCTGACCGGGCGTGATCGGGGTGGCCGTGACACCTTCGTAGATGCGCTGCCACTTGAATGAGGACAGGATTGGGTAGCTTGACTCAAAGCCAGCGGTCTGCACCGCGCCGACCGCCAGCAGGGCGGGCGCGAGATACACCAGGTAGGGCACGCCGCCGGTGGCCTGCGCCGCGCGGGCGCTAGTGCCGATCAGGCTACCGAGACCAACACCGAAGGCCAGCAGCAGCAGTAGTGGCTGTAGCAAGCTGGAGACGACCGTGGCCCGCCAGTTGCGGCGATAACAGGTCCACAGCGCCTCAACAACGCGCAAGGAGGCTCCCCACCCAGTCAGCACCCGGCCGCGAGATTGAGCAGGCATCAGTCCACCAGGGTTCGGCCAGTGAGCCGGAGGAACACGTCCTCCAGGGTGGATCGCCGGACCAGGCTGGACGCCGGCAGCACTCCGCGCTGGTGCGCGGCGACCAGCGCCGCCTCGCCGTCTGAGGCGTAGAGCAGCAGCCGGTCAGGCAACTCCTCGACGCGGTCGGCGAGACCGTCTAGCGTCTCACGCCAACCCTGCTGCGCACCGGGCCTCAATCGCAATTCGAGGACATCGCGCGTGGAGTACCGGGCGATGAGCTCGCGCGGTGAGCCCTCGGCGACGATCAGCCCGCCATCCATCACGACGAGGCGGTCGCACAGCTGCTCAGCCTCGTCCATGTAGTGCGTGGTGATGATCAGCGTGACGCCCTGCTGCTTGAGCCGGAACAGCCGGTCCCACACTACGTGACGGGCCTGCGGGTCCAGCCCGGTGGTCGGCTCGTCGAGCAGCATCAGCTCCGGTGAGTTGACCAGGGACCGGGCAATGGTCAGTCGCCGCTTCATGCCTCCCGACAGCTGCTCAACCGAATCGGCGGCCCGATCGGTGAGCTGGACGAAGTCCAGCAGCTCGACGGCTTTGGCCCGCACCGCAGCTCGCGACATGCCGAAATAGCGGCCATAGACATGCAAGTTGTCCCGCACCGAGAGCTCGGCATCCAGGTTGTCCTGCTGCGGCACCACCCCAAGGCGGGCGCGGATTCGCGGTCCGTCAGTATCCGGGTCCATCCCGAGTACCTGAAGCTCACCGGCACTGCGTGGGGACACGCACCCGATCATGCGCATGGTGGAGGACTTGCCGGCTCCATTGGGCCCCAGGAAACCGAACACCTCGCCAGCCCGGACGTTGATGTCAATGCCCCGGACTGCTTCGACCACACCGAAGCGCTTCCGTAACGCATGCGCCTGCACGAGCGAATCGGACACGCGGTCGACGCTACCCTGCGCCACCGACAACTCCGAACAGTGTCTACGCGCGCCGCGCGGGGACGAGCAGGTACGCGTCTTCCCTCCACACCGTGCCGTCAGGACCAGAGTGCTCGACCTCCGCACACCAGGCCGAGCTCGAGCAGCCACGGCTCGGTGGCGACTCCACCCTCGCACGGATCGGAGTCGCCACCGAACCCGGAACGGTTCAATAAGCGAGCTTCTCAGCGAGCGTCTCGTACTCGAATTGCTCGTCATCGCCGAACCACAGCCCAACCTCATACTTCGCTTCCACTGAGTTACCCGAGGCGTGCACCAGGTTGATGATCGCTTTACCGCTGAGCTGAGACGATGCCTTGGTCTGATGCGCGAAGTCGCCGCGGATGGTTCCCGGTGAGGCCGAGTCTGGATACGTACCGCCGATGATGGTGCGCACCTTGCGCACGGCGTCCACGCCTTCCAACACAAGCGCGATCACAGGGCCGGTCTGCATGAATTCCGCAGTGGTGTGGTAAACGTCCGCTCCCAAACGCTCTTCAAGATCGAAGTAGTGCTGGCGGGTGAACTCCGCGTCCAGGTGCTTCATCTTCACGCCCACTATCTTGAGCAGAGCGTCCTCGAATCGCGCGACAATCCGGCCCGCGAGTCCCCGGGCGACGGCGTCGGGCTTCAAAAGAACAAGAGTGCGCTCAACACCCACGTCCGGCAAGCCAACCATTTTCTTCCTTCCGATCATGTCCATGACGATGTGTTTGGTTGCCGATGACAGTGACCGAACCGGTTGTCCCCAGACTTGGCACGCACGATGCGGACGCCACCCAGCAGCCGGAGCGTACCGGCGAGGAATGCCACTGGCCACGGCTATATTCTTGCCGCCACCACTAGCGCACGGTCACGGCCCACCCGCCACCGCCGAGCGCAGGTACAGCAGGTAGAGCCAGACCAGCATAAACAGCAGGCCCAGCCCGCCTAGCGCGGGGTGGGCGAACCAGCCGGCGACCATCGCGACCTGCAGCGCCAGACCCAGTCCCACGCCCCACGGGCGGCGCTGCACGCAGGCCGCGACACCCATCGCCAGCGCCAGAGCGGCGGTATACCAGCCGGCCAGCCCTCCCAGGCCGGCGCCGATCCGGCCGACGACAAGCAGGGCCAACCCGACGACAATTGACTCCATCACCAGGGTCCCCGCGAAGATGCCCCGCAATCCGCGCAGCGGATCCGCCGGGACCGGCCGGTCGCTCACAGCGATTCCCGGCCGAATACGGTGCGCGCCTCGCCGACCGTCGCCACCGAGCCAGTAATCACAACTCCAGTGCCCGAGATACCCTCAGAGTCCGGGTCGACCTTCGCCGCCGACGCTAGAGCCGTCTCGATCGCGCCGGACAACCGGCGTTGCACCCGCAGCCGAGACTCGTCGAAGACCTTCCGGGCCGCCGCGACAAGGTCATCGACGTTCATCGCGCGCGGCGAGCTACTGGCGGTGACCACGACTTCGTCGACCACCGGCTCCAGCTCCACGAGGATGCTGTGCGCGTCTTTGTCCCGCATCACGCCCACCACGGCGACCAGCCTGCGGAAGCTGAAATCCTCGCGCAGGGCGCTGGCCAGTGCGCGCGCCCCGTGCGGATTGTGCGCGCCATCAAGAAAGACCGAGGGCGCCGCGTGGACCCGCTCCAACCGTCCCGGGGCGGTCACCGTGGCGAAGGCATCGCGCACCGCGTCGACGTCCAACGGCCGGCTGGCGCCCACGCCGAAGAAAGCCTCGGCAGCGGCCAGCGCGAGCGCGGCGTTGTGGGACTGGTGCGCGCCGTGCAGCGGAAGGAAGACCTCGTCATACACCCCACCGAGACCCTGCAACCTCAGCCGCTGCCCGCAGGAGAGGATGTCACGGTTCAGCACACCGAACTCCAGGCCCTCTCGCGCCACGGTCGCGTCCATCTCCACACCGCGGGCCGCGATCACCCGGGCCACCTCGGGTGACTGCTTCGCGAGAATCACCACCGAACCGGGCTTGATGATCCCGGCCTTCTCCGCGGCAATACCCTCAATGTCGCTGCCCAGATAATTGACGTGATCCACGGCGATGGGAGTGATCGCCACCACCGCGCCGTCAACGACGTTGGTAGCGTCCCAGCTGCCACCAAGGCCGACCTCCACGACAGCGGCGTCCACCGGAGCGTCGGCGAAGGCCGCTAGCGCCATCCCGGTCAGCACCTCGAACTTGCTCATGGGCACCGGTGATCCGGCGTCGACCAGGGCCACGTACGGCTCGATGTCGTGATAGGCCTCGGCGTAGCGCTCCGGGCTGATCGGCAACCCATGCAGGCTGATCCGTTCGGGGGCCCACTGCAGGTGCGGGCTGGTGTAGCGGCCCACCCGCAGCCCGATCCGGGACAGCAACGCATCCAACATCCGGGCCACCGAGGT
>JBOHFY010000247.1:0-7446 GCA_050699895.1 Pseudonocardiaceae bacterium | reverse complement strand
CGCTCCAGATCTCGAGTGTTCCGCGACGTCACTTCCTCGAAAGTGTCCAGAAGCACCATCGCCCTGACCCGCGGCGGCGGGAGACGGTCCAGCTCCCACGCGAGAAGATACGGGAGGTACGAGAGCGTCTCGACATCGGCGTCAGCATCGAGGAGATCACCGAGAATCTCGCACTCACTCAGGATTCTGTGCCGCGCCACAGCCTTCTTGGCCTGCCCGTACAGCAGGCCTCCGATGGCTTGAGTCGCCTTAGCGACACCGGGAAGCGCCACACCGGCCACGTCGACGAGCACCGAGGAGATCTGCTCTGAAAGCCCGACGGAGCGAGCGACTCGCCGCAGCACCGAGTCACGATTGATGAACTCATGCAGTGGTTCCCCCGGGTGCGCGCGCTCCCAGTAGACACCGAACGCTATATCGAACGCCGGCCAGCTTGCGGCTAAATTCCCCAGACCGGCGCGCAGCCGCAGAACATACGACTCGATGTCGAATGCCGCCGCCTCGGCGAAGTCGAAACGAATAGCCGCACGCGTCCCCTCCGCCAGGTTTTCTCCGTGATCGATAAAACGGTTTTCGAGTTCTTGAGAGAGTGTCGTCTTACCTATTCCCCCAACACCGAAATACACCAGAACGTTCGTTCGTGGAATGCTTCGGTCTATGACCGGCGACAGCTCTGCGGCCGAGAGGGACCGCTGTAGCGACTCCAGAGAAGCGTCGAACGCCGCGATCTCGGTCACCCGATCGGTGAAAACCTGCTGAGCCGCGAGCGTCGATTGCAACCCGAGCGTGAAGGCCGCGCGTAGGGAGAACTTGGACATGGCTGCAAGGCTAGCTGGCGGCTCAACCCTGTTCGTCAGGCAACCGGCCATGGAGGTAGTCGTCATAGGCCGACAGGTCGAGGAACCCGTGGCCGCAGTAGTTGAACAGGATGACCTTCTCTTCGCCGGTCTCCTTGGCGGCGAGGGCCTCGTCGATGACGGCGCGGATCGCGTGAGCGGCCTCCGGGGCGGCCACCTTGCCCTCGACCCGAGCGAAGTGCACAGCCGCCTCGAAGACCGTGCTCTGTGGGTAGGCGACCGCCTCCATCCGGCCGTCCCGGACGAGTGCCGAGATCAGCGGGCTGTCGCCGTGGTAGCGCAGCCCGCCCGCGTGGATGCGCGGTGGGACGAAGTCGTGGCCGAGGGTGTACATCGGCAGCAGCGGCGTGAAACCGGCGGCGTCCCCAAAGTCGTAGTCGAACCGGCCTTGGGTCAGGGTGGGGCAGGACAGCGGCTCGACGGCGAGCAGCCGCACCCCGGTGTCGGCCACGAACGGGAAGGAGATCCCGCCTAGGTTGGAGCCGCCACCGCAGGGCGCGATCACCACGTCCGGGAGCAGCTCTCCGGCCAGGGTGAGCTGCTCCCGAACCTCAAGGCCGATCACTGTCTGATGCAGCAGGACGTGATTGAGCACGGAACCGAGCGCGTAGTGGGTATCCTTTCGGCGCAGGGCCGCACGCACCGCGTCGGAGATCGCGGTGCCCAATGAGCCGGGATGGTCGGGCTGATCGACCGGCGAGGGCACCACCGAGCCACCCCAGGTCTCCATGATCACTCGCCGGTAGGGCTTCTGTTCGAAGCTGGCGCGGACCATGTACACCTGGCATTCCAGGTCGAACTGGGCGCACGCGAACGCGAGCGCGGTTCCCCACTGGCCGGCGCCGGTCTCGGTGGTCAGCCTGCGCAGGCCCTCGCGGGCGTTGTAGAACGCCTGCGCCACGGCGGTGTTCGGCTTGTGACTGCCCGCCGGGGATCCCGACTCGTCTTTGAAGTAGATCCTGGCCGGGGTGCCCAGCGCCCGCTCCAGGCGGATCGCGCGCACCAGCGGGGTGGGCCGCCACAGCCGCAGAATGTCGAGCACCTCACCCGGCACGTCGATCCAGGGCGCGGTCGTCATCTCCTGCTCGATGAGCGCGGCCGGAAACAGCGGCGCCAAGTCATCCGGACCTACCGGTTCCCGAGTCACCGGGTGCAGCGGTGGCGGCAGCGGAGTGGGCAGATACGGAGCGACATTGAACCAAGCCGACGGGATCTCCCCGGGCGGCAGTGTCCAGCGGGTCATCTCTCGCTCACTCCTCGTCATAACGCAGTGGGGCGTCGCGAGCCTAACCCCGCAACGACGCTTGCGGGCACCGCCGCGCGATCAATCCGATGTCACAAAAGGGACACCGTCTGCCGAATGTGAACATGAGGAATCCAGCAGTCGACGAGGAAATGTCAGCAAACCCACCGAAGATGACTACTTATCGCGATACATTGACAGAATTATCACCCGTACGACTATAATCAGCTCCTCGATCAGACTACAACGACTACAGAGAGTGCACGTGTACGCGGAGACTTGACGAGAAGTGCGCGCCATGCGCATTCACGTGGTAGAGGTCGAGCAGAGCGCAACTCACACTTCATGGTCACGAGAGGCTAACCACATGCACGCTATCATCCAGACGATGACGCTAGCGGCCATCCTGCTTATCATAGGATTAGTGTGCCTGCTCATAGGGGTTAGTGCTCTCATCTGGAGCACCGGACATGACAGACGCCAAAGCGAAAAAGCGAGGCGGTCAGGCAAGCTTGCGGCTGACGTCCTGCACCAACCGGTCCCCTAGCAAAGGTCACTCAGCGTTCACGGCATTAGGGCTCGCGGTATTAGGGCTCGCGGGATTCCTTCAGCCTAGCCAGCGCTTCCGCCAGGATAGCCTCGCCGTCGGCGTCGGAGCGGCGCTCCTTGACGTAGGCCAGATGCGTCTTGTATGGCTCGTTGCGCGGCGCGTTGGGTGGCTCCTGCTCGTCGCGGCCAGCCGGACAACCACACCGTGGACAGTCCCACGTGTCGGGTTCCTCAGCTTCAGCCGCGAACGAAGGCTGCGACTCGTGCCCGTTCGAGCACCAATAAGACACCTGACGACGGGCAGCGGTCTCGCCTCGCTCGGACTCGCCCATGGGACCCGCCCCCACCCGCGTGCCACGGATCGCATTGCCACTAGCCATTGATCGCCCTCACCTCGCGAAACCACCCGGAGCGCTGGTCAGCCAATCTTGATCAGAAGTCCGATCCCCACGATGGAGATCACCCACACCGAACTGACGAACAGCGTCAGCCGGTCCAGATTCTTCTCCACGACACTGGACCCGGACAGGCTTGATTGAACGCCACCGCCGAACAAACTGGACAGCCCCCCACCGCGGCTTCGGTGCAGCAAGATCAGCAGAATCAGCGCGATGCTGGTGACCAGAAGCAGGATCTGCAGGAAGAGCTTCATCATATCCTCGTCGTCAGACGATTGCGTCGCAAGATTACTCCGTCCACACAACGATGGCGGTCCGGCCTCCTCAGCACAACGACTTCCCCTTCACAGTAGGGGGCCGCCCGCAGCCAGCGCACAGAGCTTCGCGAACTCGTCGGGGTCCAGGCTAGCACCACCCACCAGCGCGCCGTCGATGTCAGGCTCGGCGGCCAGATCGGCGACATTGCTCGATTTAACCGACCCACCGTAAAGCACCCGGACGTCATCGGCGACCTCGGCGCCATACTTGCCCGCCAGCGCCTCCCGCAGCGCGCCGCAGACCTCTTGCGCATCGGCCGGGGTAGCGACCCGCCCGGTACCGATCGCCCAGATCGGCTCGTAGGCCACCACGACAGTCCGGACCTGCTCGGCGGACAGGCCCTTGAGAGCGGCACGCAGTTGCTCGGTGCTGTGCGCCAAGTGCCCGCCAGCCTCACGGATTTGCAGACCCTCCCCCACGCACAGGATCGGGATCAGCCCGTGGCGCAGCGCGGCCCGCACCTTGGCGCCCACGACCCCGTCGTCCTCACCGTGGTACTCGCGCCGCTCAGAGTGCCCGGCAATAACGTAGCGACAGCCCAGCTTGGCCAGCATCGACCCCGACACATCACCGGTGTAGGCCCCGGAGTCCTTCGGGGACAGATCCTGCGCGCCGTAGCGCAGCGGCAGCTTGTCCCCCTCGACGAGGGCCTGCACACTGCGCACCGCGGTGAACGGCACGAGCACCGCCACCTCGACCTTGGCGAAGTACTTCTCCGGCAGGGCGAAAGCGAGCTTCTGCACCAAGGCGATGGCCTCAAGGTGGTGCAGGTTCATCTTCCAGTTGCCGGCGATCAACGGTTGGCGGGTCATCGGCTAAGTCTCCAGCACCGCGACGCCGGGCAGCGCCTTGCCCTCGAGAAACTCCAGAGCCGCGCCACCGCCGGTGCAGATGTGCGAGAACCCGTCCTCAGGCAGGCCCAGCAGCCGCACTGCGGCCGCCGAGTCACCACCGCCGACGACGCTGAACGCGCCCGACCCGGCGATGGCCTCCGCGACGCCTCGGGTGCCCGCCGCGAACGGGGCCAGCTCGAACACACCCAGGGGACCGTTCCAGAACACGGTGGCGGCGCCGGCCAGCGCATCGGCGAAGTCACGCACCGTCTCCGGGCCGATGTCCAGGCCCATCCACCCGTCCGGGATGTCCCGCGCCGCCACCGTGCGGGTATTCGCGTGTCCGGCGAACTCGTCGGCGACGACCACGTCGCGGGGCAACCGGATGGTGTCGCCAGCGGCTTTCAGCAGCCCGGCGCACACCTCGACCATGTCCGGCTCTAGCAGCGAGGCACCGACCGGGTAGCCCTGAGCGGCCAGGAAGGTGAAGCACATCCCGCCGCCGACGAGCAAAATGTCCACCTTCGGCAACAGCGCCTCGATCACGGTGAGCTTGTCGGACACCTTCGACCCGCCCAGCACCACGGCGTAGGGACGGCCCGGCGCCTCGGCGAGCCGCCGCAGGGTGGTCAGCTCGGCGAGCACCAGGGTGCCAGCGTAGCTGGGCAGCCGCTGGGCGACGTCGACGACCGAGGCCTGCCCGCGGTGCACCACACCGAACCCGTCGGAGACAAACGCGCCACCGGGTCCCACCAACGCGGCGAGCTCATCGGCCAGAGCTCCTCGCTCGACGGCGTCCTTGGCGGTCTCCCTCGGGTCGAAGCGCACATTTTCCAGCAGCGCGAGGCCACCATCGGCCAGGCCGGCCACCGTGGCGCGAGCCGAGTCGCCGACGACGTCGGTCGCCGCCGCCACCGGAGCACCCAGTAGCTCACCGAGCCGAGCGGCGACCGGGGCGAGCGAATACGCCGGATCCGGTGCGCCTTTCGGCCGGCCCAGGTGAGTGGTCACCACCACCCGGGCACCGGCACCGGTCAGCGCGCGCAGGGTGGGCAGCGCGGCCCGAATTCGCCCGTCATCGGTGATGCGCGTGGCGTCCAGCGGCACGTTGAGGTCGGCGCGAACCAGCACGGTCCGACCCGACACGCCACCGGTGAGCAGGTCGTCGAGCGTCCTCACAGCCTTGAGCCGACCATAACGATCAGGTCAGCCAGCCGGTTGGAATAGCCCCATTCGTTGTCGTACCAGCCAACGACCTTGACCTGGTTGCCGATCACCTTGGTGAGCGGCGAGTCGAAGATGCACGACGCGGGGTCGGTGATGATGTCCGAGGAGACGATCGGCTCGGCGCTGTAGCGCAGGATGCCCTTGAGCGGGCCGTCCGCCGCGGTCCGGAAGGCCTCGTTGACCTCCTCGACGCTGGTGTCCCGGGAGACCGAGGCGGTCAGATCGGTGATCGATCCCGTGGGGATCGGCACCCGCAGCGCGTATCCGTCAAGCTTTCCGTTGAGCTCGGGCAGCACCAGCCCGATGGCTTTGGCGGCCCCGGTGGAAGTCGGCACGACGTTGATCGCGGCGGCCCGGGACCGGCGCAGGTCCTTGTGCGGGGCGTCCTGCAGGTTCTGATCCTGGGTGTAGGCGTGGATCGTGGTCATCAGGCCGCGCTCGATGCCCAGCGCGTCGTGCAGCACCTTGGCCATCGGGCCCAGGCAGTTGGTGGTGCACGAGGCGTTGGAGATCACCGTCTGGGAACCGTCCAGCTTGGCGTCGTTGACCCCGAGCACCACGGTGAGGTCCTCGTCCGTAGCCGGCGCGGAAATGATCACCTTCTTCGCGCCGCCGGAGTCGACGTGCTTGCGGGCGTCCTTCGCCGTGGTGAAGAAGCCAGTGGACTCCAGCACCACATCCACCCCCAGAGCGCCCCAGGGCAGCGCGCCCGGGTCGCGCTCGGCGAGCGCCTTGATGGTCTTGCCGCCCACCGCGATTCCGTCGTCGGTGACGTGCACGTCCTCTTTCAGGCGGCCCAGCACACTGTCGTACTTGAGCAGGTGCGCCATGGTCGCGACGTCACCGAGGTCGTTGAACGCCACCACCTCAATGTCGTGGCCACCGGCCTGCACGGCGCGCCAGAAGTTCCGCCCGATGCGGCCGAACCCGTTGATCCCTACCCGAACGGTCACGATGCCATCTCCCTCACTACACAGTTCCCTCTCCACAACGGGGCCAGCCACACACGCCAGACCAGCCGCCACGGCCAGCGTTGCCTACCTCTGGGGCGTCACCCTAGCGGCGGTACCCACCGCGCAGGACCCCCGGGAGGGGGAACCGCGGGGTGTTCGCGGTGTCACGCGTCCAGCATGTCGGCGGTCACCACGGATTCGGTGTCCGGCACCCCGAGCGCCTCCGCCTTGCGGTCGGCCATCGCCAGCAGCCGGCGGATCCGGCCCGCTACCGCGTCTTTGGTCAGGGGTGGGTCAGCGAGCTGGCCCAGCTCCTCCAGCGAGGCCTGCCGGTGCTCCAGCCGCAGCCGGCCCGCAGTGAGCAGATGTCCCGGGATGTCCCCACCGAGCAATTCCATGGCCCGGGCGACCCGCGCCGCCGAGGCCACCGCCGCGCGCGCGGATCGGCGCAGGTTGGCGTCATCGAAGTTGGCCAACCGGTTGGCGGTGGCGCGCACCTCGCGGCGCACCCGGCGTTCTTCCCAGGCCAGCACCGAGTCGTGCGCGCCGAGCCGGGTGAGCAGCGCCCCGATGGCGTCCCCGTCGCGGATCACCACCCGATCGGCGCCCCGGACCTCGCGGGCCTTGGCCGCGATGCCCAGCCGGCGAGCCGCTCCGACCAGGGCCAGTGCCGCCTCTGGCCCGGGACAGGTCACCTCCAGCGCGGCCGAGCGACCAGGCTCGGTGAGCGACCCGTGCGCGAGGAACGCACCGCGCCAGGACGCCTCAGCATCGCAGAGACCGCCCGAGACGACCTGCGGGGGTAACCCGCGCACCGGGCGGCCGCGCAGATCCAGGAGCCCGGTCTGGCGGGCCAACCCCTCCCCGTCCCGGACCACCCGCACCACGTAGCAGGTGCCTTTGCGCAGACCACCGGCCGTGATCAGGTGCACATCAGAGTTGTGCCCGTACAGCTCGTGCACCTCCCGACGAAGCCGCCGCGCGGCGGAGCCGGTGTCCAGCTCGGCCTCCACCACGACGCGCCCCGCGATGATGTGCAGCCCCCCGGCGAAGCGCAGCAGCGCGGAG
>JBOHFY010000246.1:0-2328 GCA_050699895.1 Pseudonocardiaceae bacterium | reverse complement strand
CCCCGTAGAGCATCTGGTACTCGAAGCTGCCCGGTGGCCGCCCGTACCAGCGGGCCCGCTCCCCCACGATGTCGATCAGCCGTGGGTCGTGGGTGGCGAACATGGGATAGCCACCGGCGGCCAGCAGGACGTTGGCGCAGCGCACATAGCTGCGGGCGACCTCGTGCGGGGTCCGGAACGCGAGCTCGGGCGGTTCGGCGTAGGCGCCCTTGCACAGCCGGACCCGGGCGCCCTCGACCGCCAGCGCCCGGCAGTCCTCCAGCGTGCGGTGCAAGCAGGCCTGCAGCACCGCCCCGGTGCTCGGCCAGTCGCGGCGTAGCTCGGCGTGCACTCGCAAGGTGGAGTCGGTCAGGGTGTGGTCTTCGGCGTCCAGGGTGACGGTGGTGCCGGCCCGCTGCGCGGCGGCACAGATCCGGGCGGCGTTGCGTAGCGCCAGTGCCTCGTCCAGCCGCTGGCCCACCGCGGAGAGCTTCACGCTGACCTCGGCCCGGTTGGCTAGGCCCTGGGCGCTCAAGCACGCCAGCAGCTCGAGATAGGCCCGCACGGCGGATTCCGCATCGGCCCGCGCCGCGACACCCTCCCCCAGGTGGTCCAGGGTCACCGCCAGGCCGCCGTTCACCAAGGCGGTGGCGGCGGCCACCGCCTGCTCGATGCTCACCCCCGCCACGAAACGGCTAACCAGGTAACGGCTGGCCGGGGCGGTCGCGACGAGCCTGCGTACGGTCGGGTTGCCGGCGGCGGTCAGGATCAGCGAGCGCGGCACAGCATGCACGCTAGCGCGCCCTGTTCACCCGGCCCTGGTTACCCAGCCCTGCCCGGTCGCGTGGTCGCGTGGGCTGGCACTGTGGATCGCGCATGACGACGATCGGGGGCGCATGGCTGAGTTATCTGGGGTTGAGCTGGAGGTGTTCCGGCACGCGCTGGCTGGCGTCGCCGAGGAGATGGGCGTCGCGCTGCGGCGCGCGGCGTACTCCCCCAATATCAAGGAACGAGCCGACTGCTCGGCGGCGGTGTTCGACCCGGACGGGCAGCTGGTCGCCCAAGCCGAGCACATCCCGGTGCACCTGGGCGCCATGCCGGCCAGCGTCCGCGCGGTGCTCGACACCGTCGGCGCGCTGCGGCCCGGCCAGCAGGTGTGCGTCAACGACCCGTACCTGGGCGGCACCCACCTGCCGGACCTCACGATCGTCGCCGCCGTCGGCGCTGGGGATATCGGTGCCGGGGACACCGAAGGGCTGCTCGGCTATGTGGCCAACCGCGCCCACCACGCCGACGTCGGCGGAGCGGCCCCGGGATCCATGCCGGCCACCGCCACCGAGATCGCGATGGAGGGGCTGCGGATCCCGCCCATCCTCATCGCCGACGCCCACGGGGAACGTGACGATGTGGTGGCGCTGATCGCCGCGAACTCCCGGACCCCGGGCGAGCGCCGGGGCGACCTGCGGGCGCAGTTCGCGGCCAACCACGTCGGGGCCCGGCGGTTACGGGAGCTCGCCGACCGGATGGGGACGGCACGGCTGCCCGAGGCGATGGCGGCCGTCTGCGACTACTCCGACCGGCGGGTCCGGGCGGCCGTGCGGCGGATCCCGGACGGGTGCTACCGCTACCGCGACGTACTGGAGGTCGGTGCCGGAGTCACCATCCGGGCCGCCGTCACCGTCGCCGGTGACGAGGTGGTGATCGACTTCGCCGGCACCGACCCGCAGATCCCGGTGAACCTCAACGCGGTGTTCGCGGTGACCCAGTCCTGCGCGATGTTCGTGTTCCGGCTGCTGACCGACCCGGACGCGCCCCCCAACGCCGGCTGCTACCGGTCGCTACGGGTGCGCGCGCCGGAAGGCTCCGTGGTGAACGCGACGTTCCCCGCGCCGACGGCGGCCGGCAACGTCGAGACCAGCCAGCGGATCGTCGACGTCCTGCTCGGCTGCTTCGCTCAGGCGATTCCCGAGCGGGTGCCGGCGGCGAGCCAGGGCACGATGAACAACCTGCTCATCGGCGCCGGCGGCGAGCACCCGTTCAGCTACTACGAGACGCTGGGCGGCGGCGAAGGCGGCACCCCCAGCCGTCCCGGCATGTCCGGGGTGCACACCGGGATGACCAACACCCGCAACACCCCCGCCGAGGCGGTGGAGCTCGACGACCCGCTGCGGGTGTGGCGCTACGAGCTGCGGTCGTCGTCGGGTGGCGCGGGCCGGCATCCCGGTGGTGACGGTCTGATCCGGGAGGTCGAGGTGCTGGCCGACTGCACGCTGACCGTTCAATCCGAACGCCGCGAACACCCCCCGTGGGGGCTCGGCGGCGGGCATCCCGGCGCGATCGGCCGCAACA
>JBOHFY010000245.1:0-3137 GCA_050699895.1 Pseudonocardiaceae bacterium | reverse complement strand
CCATGGCTCGCATCGCCACTCACGGCTTATCCACAGGCACCCGGCATGGACCTGACAGCGGTGGTAGGCGACGATAGGGTTGTGGAAGACGAGAACGAGTTCCTCACCGAATCCTCGGACGACCCGGGCGTCCGGATCAGCGCGTTGAATGGGTTGACGATCATCGTGCGGAGCGACCGGGCGACCCGGCTCACCACCCTGGACCTGGAGGACGCCGAGGGCGTGTTAGTCGCGAGCCGAGTTCTCGGCGGGGAGGACCTCCAGCGGCTTGTCGATGCCCTGGGTATCGCGTCGGAGCGAGCCCAGACCTCTGACGTTCCGGTGGTGGTCGATGTCTCAGAGGTGATTGGTCGGGACTGAAGGCACTGCCTGGCTCACTCTGACGGCTGCCGAGGACGGTAACCTGGAGGGCCGACTCCTCTCCGGTGCCGATACGCTGCGAGCTTCGCGATCGCCGCCGTCTGAGGAGTGCCCGAAACATGATCACCAGGTTGTCGACGCTCTTCCTGCGCACCCTGCGTGAGGACCCGGCGGACGCCGAAATGTCCAGTCACAAACTGTTGGTGCGCGCCGGGTACGTCCGCCGGGTCGCCCCAGGCATCTACTCGTTGCTGCCGCTGGGGCTACGGGTGCTGCGCAACATTGAGGCCGTGGTGCGCCAGGAGATGGACGCGATCGGCGGGCAGGAGATCCAGTTCCCCTCGTTGCTGCCTCGGGAGCCCTACCAGGCCACCGGTCGCTGGAGCGAGTACGGCGCGAACCTGTTCCGGCTGCGCGACCGCAAGGGTGGCGACTATCTGCTCGGCCCCACCCACGAGGAGCTGTTCACGCTCACCGTCAAGGGCGAGCTCAGCTCCTACAAGGACTACCCGGTGATCCTCTACCAGGTGCAGACCAAGTACCGGGACGAGGAGCGGCCCCGCGCCGGGATCCTGCGCGGCCGGGAGTTCCTGATGAAGGACTCGTACTCCTTCGACCTGTCCGAAGACGGGCTAGCGCGGTCCTACCGGGCACACCGCGAGGCCTACGTCAAGATCTTCGACCGGCTCGGGCTGCGTTATGTGATCGTGTCGGCCCACTCTGGCGCGATGGGCGGCTCGGCCAGCGAGGAGTTCCTCGCCGAAGCGGAGGCCGGCGAGGACACTTTCGTTCGCAGCACCGAGTCCGGGTACGCGGCCAATGTGGAGGCGGTGATCACCCCGGCGCCACCGGAGCTGCCTCTCGACGGCCTACCGCCGGCCCGGGTGCTGCATACCCCGGGCACTCCGACCATCGACACGTTGGTCGATCACCTCAACGGGGCGGGTCTGGGCCGCGCCTTCAGTGCTGTGGACACCCTGAAGAACGTCTTGGTCAAAACCCGGAAACCTGGTGCGCAACAGTGGGCACTGCTCGGTATCGGGCTCCCCGGTGACCGCGAAGTGGACATGAAACGGCTGGAGGCCTCGCTGGCCCCAGCCGAGGTGGCGCTGCTCGATGACGCGGACTTCGCCGCGCACCCGTTCCTGGTCAAGGGCTATATCGGGCCGGGCGCGCTCGCCGCGAACGGGGTGCGCTACCTCGTCGATCCTCGGGTGGTTCGGGGCACCACGTGGGCCACCGGCGCCGACCGTGCCGACCACCATGTCGTCGGCCTGGTGTGCGGGCGCGACTTCACCCCGGACGGCACCCTCGAGGCCGCCCAGGTGCGCGCCGGCGACCCGTCGCCCGATGGGGCCGGCACCCTGGTCACCGCCCGCGGTATCGAGATCGGGCACATCTTTCAGCTCGGTCGCAAATACACTGACGCCTTCGCGTTGGACGCGCTGGGACCCGACGGCAAGCCGATCCGGATCACCATGGGTTCTTACGGCATCGGGATCTCCCGGCTGGTCGGCGCGATCGCCGAGCAAAGTCATGACCCGCACGGACTGATCTGGCCGCGCGAGATCGCCCCGGCCGATGTGCACCTGGTGATCGCCGGTAAGGATGACACGGTCGGTGCCGCCGGTGAACGGCTAGCCGCTGAGCTGGATGCCTCCGGCCTGCGGGTGATTCTTGATGACCGCCCGGCCACCCCTGGCGTGAAGTTCGCGGACGCCGAGCTGATCGGCGTGCCGACCATCCTTGTGGTGGGGCGCGGCCTGTCCTGCGGTGTGGTGGAACTGAAGGACCGGCTCAGCGGGGAGCGCACCGAGGTGCCGGTGGACGGCGTGGTGGCGCACCTGCGGGAGCTGTGTAGAAAGTAGGCCTCGCCTGCTCGGGCGCGGCGGGTACGTGGTCAGGGTGCCCCGGGAAACGGCACCGTCAGTGAGGTACCGCCGGTGGCTGCCCGCCAGTGGGCGGCCCGTACGGCCGCTCCGGTCAGAGCATCCAGCGCGGCCCCGCGTAGGTCTGGATCAGCTGTGCCGCGCTCGATCACCGAGCGCCACGCCGCCGCCGCGTCGGTCTCCGCAGTGATCGCCAGCCGCAGGGCCGAGACGGCGTCGGTGACCGGTTCCGGAATGAGATAGCCCGGTTCGGGTGGCACTGGCGGCGCGCCCGCCTCAATGAGCATCCGCTCAGTGGCGTCGCGCCGAGCCTGATGCGCGGTGGCGGCGTCGGCAAGCCGCCCGGCCAACGTGGCGGTCACGAAGGCCCCAGCTACCCCGTAAACCCAAATCGCGGCATGCTCAGCCGCCAACGCACCCTGCAAGGCATCCACCGGCACCCGGCTTCCAGCCAGATATGGGGATATATCGGGCCGCACAGGGGTCCGATCACCCCGATATGTCGCCATGTCGGGGCGGGAGCGGTCGGGGGACGTGGTCATGAGAGTAGGGCTGCGTGGGTTGCGCAGCAGGCCGCTACTGACGCCAGTAGTGCCGCGCGGTATCCGGGTAGTGTCATGACCAGTTTGGTCGCCTCGTCTTGTGCGGCGCGCGCTGCCTGGGCTAGCGCCGACCGGGTGACGGCAAGGTCGAGATTGGCGGGTGGGGGCGCAACTGGCGGGGAGGCAACCGGCGGGGAGGCGCTGAGAGGAGCCGGCCTGGGCCGAGCCCGTCGTAGTTCGGCGCGCAGCGTCGCCGCATGCGCCGTCCGGTCCGCGGCCAGGGCCCAGGCCGCATCGGCCAAATCTGGGTCGGCGCGGGCCCCCCGCAGGGCTGCTCCCCTCGCCC
>JBOHFY010000244.1:0-9718 GCA_050699895.1 Pseudonocardiaceae bacterium | reverse complement strand
AGTTGCGATGCCTCACGAATCGAGCCGGGGTAGGCGTCGGGGTTTTTCTTGTATTCTTTCGCGTTCGCCGCGAAGCCGTGTTTCGCGGCCAGCTCGCGGAGCTGGTTGAACCATTCCTGAGGCTCCTTCAGGTGCTGGTAGCCCTCGGTGAGGTCATGAGCGAAGCTCGCGGCGATGGTGGCCGCCACACCGAGTGGGATGAGGCGTTCGTCCGTGGGGCCGGACAGCGGGGTGAACAGCTGCGGGAAGAAGAAGCCGTAGGCGGGCCGGAAGTCCGACCACTTGCGCAGGTCTTTGCGGGGATTGTCGACACCGTCGCGTTCCACGGCCAGCGCGCGCAGGGCGAGATCGTGCTCGGCGTCCAGGACGGCGTCCAGGTCGGGGTCGAATTGCGCCGCCCAGGCGCGGACGGAGGTAAAGATCTGCTGTCCGGGCAGGGTGGCGATGTAGTCGGCGCTGATGTCCTCGAGCTTGACCAGGTCCACCAGGGGGCCGGCGACGCCACACTGGTCCAGCCGGATGGGGGTGGCGAGTGCCTCGTGGAGGGGGAGTTCGGCGAGCCGCCCGTTGGCCAGGCCTCGCAGGTAATACAGGAGCGCCTCGGCGGGGTAGCCGGCCCCGATGTAGAAGTCGACGCCCGCTTCGGGGTCTGAGCGCTTGGACAGTTTACGTTTCCCACCGGGGATCTGCTTCATCAGCGGTGCAATGTGCGCGTAGGCGGCCGGCTCGAAGCCCAGCGCGTCGAACAGTTGCAGGTGCAGCGGGACTGAAGAAATCCACTCCTCGGCGCGGATGACCAGCGTGACGCGCATGAGGTGGTCGTCCACGGCATGCGCGAAGTGGTAAGTAGGCAGCCGAGGGGATTGGTCGGACGATTTCAGGATGACCGTGTCGTTGCGATTAGCCTCGTGCTCCAACTCGCCCCGGATCGCGTCGGTGAAGCGGACCCGCCGCCCGGCGGCGTCGTCGGGGGCGCGGAAGCGCACCACGTACGGGGCGCCTTCGGCCAGCTTGGCCGCCACGGCGGCAGGGTCGGCGTCACGCCAGATAGCCCATGGTCCGTAGTAGCCGGTGGGGATCTTCGTGGCTTGCTGGCGTGCGGTGATGTCGGCGAGTTCGTCTTTGGTGGCGAAGCACGGGTACGCCTTGCCCTGGCGCAGCAGTTCGCGCGCGTAGGTGAGGTAGACGCGTTCGCGGGCCGACTGCTGGTAGGGGCCGTAGCCGCCGTGCTCGTCGCCCTCGTCGGAGGAGATACCGAAGTAGTCGAACGCGCGGGCGAACTGGGCCAAGGCGCCCGCGACCTCGCGTGACTGGTCAGTGTCCTCCACTCGCACCAGGTAAACGCCCCCGGAGTGCGCCGCGATATCGCGGTCGATGGTGGCTACGTAGATGCCGCCGACGTGCACGAAACCGGTCGGCGAGGGACCGAACCGGGTGACCTCAGCGCCCTCGGGGAGCCGCCGCGGTGGGTAGCGCTGTTCCCAGTGCCCGGGTTCGGGCAGGCCAGCGGGGAACAGGGCGTCGATGACCGCGCGGTCCAGCATCGGTAGGGGAGTCTCGCTTCCGGGACGAACCCGATCAGGAAATGGGCGTTCTGTAAGGCTCCCCAGGCTACCAATCGTGCTTTGTCGTCACGCCTGCCGGTGACGGTAGCCGGGCCAGCACGCCGCGCCAGGACGTCAGTCATTCGCGGTTTCCCTATCTTCAGCGCTGGTGCGTTCGTTCATGTTCCCGCTTCGTCGCGCAGGTCCTGGCTGGCTCCGCTACCGGGCAAGCGGAAGATCAGCGCACGCAGTCGGGTTCGGCGAGCGTGCGCACGGCGACGCCGTAGACCGGTTCCAGGACGCTGGGGGGCAGGACGTCGTGGGGTTGCCCAGCGGCGAGGACCTCGCCACGGTCGAGCAGCACGAGCCGGTCACAGTAGCGGGCGGCGAGGGTGGCTCCGACGCGGCCGAGCAGGACCATTTCGGTGACCGTGAGCGGGATCTCCGACGGCGGCTCCTGCGTGACGACCCCGATGCGCTTGGCGATGTCGCTGGCGCGCATCGACTCCGCTGGTGGAGTGTTCCTGATTTTGTTGTAGTAGCCCTCGATCCAGAGGAATGTTTGTTGCCAGACCTCGGTGAGGTTGTTCCACGGCCGGGTGTGGATGAGTTCTTTTTTGTAGGTCGCGAAGAATGAACGCGTCCACCGCACCGTCTACCCAACCCGGGAACACGCCCGGCGTGACATCGCTCGGTACATCGAATTCTGGTAAAATTCTAACAGGCCCTACTATGGTCTCGACCACAGGAGGCCCTCAAAGAGTGGACAGGCTCGCAGGAAGCAGCGTAAGAAGCACACAATCCGACGGTCCGAAAAAAAGCGGGGCAGATCAATCTCCCCGGCTTCACCGGCCGAAGCAAGCTAGTCGAGCCTTGGGATATTTCGCCGCGATGAGGCCAACGGATCGTGTGTCGCTGGTCGTAGCCGTGCGGTCGTATTTAGTTGTTACGTTCGCTTTGCTCGTACACTTGGGCTGGTGGGCCGACGATGAGGGGGTCGGGTGTGCCGACCACGTCGGGGTCTTTAGTCGGGTAGTCCAGGGTAGACAGTACCCAGCGGAGGGCCGCGATCCGACCGCGTTTCTTGTCGTTGCTCTTCACGACCGTCCACGGCGCCGCTGGAGTGTCGGTGCGCTGGAACATGGCCTCTTTCGCGTGGGTGTAGTCGTCCCACCGATCCAGGGCGGCCAGGTCGACAGGGCTGAGCTTCCACTGCCGGAGCGGATCGATGACCCGGATGGTGAACCGGGTCCGCTGTTCGGCCCGAGAGACTGAGAACCAGAGCTTGACCAGGTGGATGCCGGTGTCGACCAATGCCTGTTCCAGTCCCGGGGTCTGTTCCATAAACTCTCGGTACTCGCTGGTGGTGCAAAAACTCATGACGCGTTCGACGACGGCGCGGTTGTACCAGGATCGGTCGAATAACACGATTTCCCCCGCGGCGGGTAGCTGACTGAAATAGCGTTGGAAGTACCACTGTGTGCGCTCTCGCTCGCTTGGTTTCTCCAACGCCACCACCCGCGCCCCGCGCGGATTCAAATGCTCAGTGAAGCGTTTGATGGTGCCGCCTTTGCCCGCCGCGTCACGGCCTTCGAAGAGCACCACGACCCGCTGCCCACTGTCCTTTACCCACGACTGCATCTTCAACAGTTCGATCTGCAGGGACCGCTTGGTGCGCTCGTACATCTCACGACTCATCCGCTGCGCGTACGGGTAGTCCTGTTGCCACGTGGTGATCTCATGCCCGTCGGGGCCAAGAAGGAGCGCCTCGTCGTCGAGTTCCATCACTGATAAGCCTTGTAGACTGTCCAATAGGTCCACAGTCCTCAACGCCTCCCGCAGTGCCTGCCGGGTCGGCTCGGAGTGACCGGCTGCTTGCGGGGTGCGGCGGAACTCGTTAATGACTTGCTCGGCTGACGGCATGGTCGATCCCCTCGGTCGCAGCTGATCACCTCACCGCAGCGTGCGACCCTGAGGGCCGCACTGTCAAACGCTCACCGGCCGTGACTAGCCCCGCAAGAGCACCTAACCGGCAACCACCCCCAGTCGCTGAAGAGCCCGGATCTTCGCGCCCTATCGCGGGTCGCCAGCGAAGCCAGCCACCGCTCTCACTCTGTGGTGGCATTGGATGGTGCGAGACTCACGGTCTGCATACGGCATTGCCGTCGACTCTCGCGCGGCGCCCGGCACCGATGAAGGGTCGCAGTGACCGACGGGGTTCGTCCTCACGGCCGAGAAGCCATGCGCCGCCGGTTTGCTCAGCGGTGCCGTCAGCTCAGCAGAGAACGGGCCCCGGTTGCCGTGAGTGCGCTTGGAAGCCGTCTCAGGCCGGTTACGGCGGTCAAGGGTTGATGTTGTTACGTGTTCACCACTTGCCATAATTGCATCGACGGTCGTAGTAGGTGACGGCAGACGGTAAGCAGGTTCCGAGGCCAACGAATCCGGCGCTTTCGAGCGTGGAATGCCAGACGAACACACCGCCAAGCACGAAAATGATCAACGTGGCGATGATTGCGAGCCCAACAACGTACCGCCAGGTCGTTCGGTAGGAGCGCGATTGCTGGTCATGGCGGGGGTTCCTGAGTCGCCAGTGTGCTCATTGAGACCCGGCCACTTGCCACTACGGTGCGTCGCCACCACGCACCCCAGTAGTTGCAAGGTCTCCTCCCCACCCAAGGCATGATCGCCCGATGACCGGGCTCCGGCCTGGGTGGGCGGCGTGCCGTCGGACACCGCATGGTAGTGGCTAGTCGAAGTGCGCCCGGTGGGGCTCGGCTAGTGCATCAGTCAAGCGTTGGCGCATGGCAGGACACACCCATCCACACCACGAAGGTCATGGCTCTGCGGGTCGCAGGGACGGGCTCGATCGGGTCGGGGTTAGTCCAGGCCGAGGAAGTCGAGCAGGGTTTGTGTGACTAGTAGTAGGGACATGCTGGCGACCGCGGTGACCGTGATGGTGGCGGCGGCGCGGAGGAGAGGGCCGTTTGCCGCTGGGCCGAGGACGCTGCGTCGGTTGGTCAGGATGAGGATGTAGGTGAGCACGACTGGTGCCACGATGCCTTGGAGAACCTGGGTGCCGATCAGTAGTTTGATGAGGTTGATCGGGGTGAGGGCGATGGTCGCGCCGAGGATGACCTGGAGGGTGAACAGGCCAAGGAATAAGGGGGCTTCCCGGAAGCGGCGGGAGACGGAGCGTTCGACGCCGATGGCTTCGCTGATGGCGTAGGAGCTGGATAGTGGAACCACGGCGCCGGCCAGTGCGCTGGCGCCGAGTAGTCCGAAGGCGAACAGCAGCTCGGCGCCGGGTCCGGCCACCGGGCGCAGGGCTTCGGCGGCTTGCTTGGCCGAGTCCAGGGGTCCTTGGCCGCCGATGGTGGCCCCAGTGGCGATGATCATTGTGATGGAGATGAGGCAGGCGAACACCGCGCCGGTGATTGCGTCCAGACGGGTGGTGGAGTAGTCGTCGGGGGTGGCGCCGCGGTCGACGACGCCGGCGGCGGCGTAGAGCTGCATGTAGGGGCTGACTGTGGTGCCGATCAGCGCGACGCCGAGGAGCACGAAGTCCTTGCTGGCGATGAAGTGCGGCAGCACCAGGTTGGCGCCGACCTCGCTCCAGTGGGGGTGGCCGAGTATCGCGGCCACTGGGTAGGCGAGGAAGGCCAGGGAGAACACCAGGAAGATCCGCTCGGCGTAACGGTAGGAACCGAAGATCACCAGCGCCCAGATCAGCACCGCGAAGAGGGGGATGACGAGGTAGCGGGAGACCCCGACCAGCTCGAACGCGGCACCGATGCCGGCGAACTCACTGACCACGAGCCCGGTGTTGGCTAGCAGGACACAGAACAGTGCCAGGCCGGTGAGTCGCAGGCTGAACTGTTCGCGGATGAGCGCGGCGAGGCCTTTGCCGGTGTAGGTGCCCAGCCGGACCGCCATTTCCTGCACGAGCACCAGGGCGATGGTGACCAGCACCATGAAGAACAATGTGTGGTAGATGAACTGGGAGCCGGCGGAGGAGTAGGTGGTGATGCCCGCGGCGTCGTTGCCGGCATTGGCCGCGATCAGCCCGGGTCCGGCGATGGTGAGGTAGGCGAAAATCCGGCCGCGGCGCAGCCGCTGCCACAATCGCCGGTTCGCTCGGTGTGGTGAGCGAGCAACCGGTGCCGCGTCAGAACGGTTCATCGCAGCAACCTGGGGATGTGCCGGCGGCCGGGTTCGGGGGTCAGTGTGTCAAGGACGTCGTCAGCGAGGATGCGACCCAGTGGGTGGCAGTCGTCGTCGATTACCAGCAGTGAGGAGCGGCGGGATTCCACCAGCGCCGCGGCTACCTCGCTCACGTCGGCCCGCGGTCCGACCACCGCTGGGAAGATGTGGGTGCCCTCGCCCAGCAGTGCACCCAGGTGTTGCTCGTCGGGAGCGATGAGCAGGTCGAACAGCGGGATGTCGGCGAGCACGCGGTGCTGGGCATCACAGATCGTCACCGCGTCGATTTCGTTGCGGTGCTCGGCGTGGTCGGCCAGGCGGGCCCGGATCTCGCCGACGGTGTCCTGTTCACGGGCCGTGACCAGCACGGTGGTCATAAACCCGCCGGCCCGGTCCTCGGGGTAGTCCAGCAGCTCACTGAGCCGTTGGCGGATGGGCGGTGGCATCCGCTGCAGCAGCTCCTCGCGTTCTTGCCCGTTGAGGTCTCGCAGCGCGTCCACGGCTTCGTCGGGTGCCATCGCCGCGAGCAGCTCGGCAGCTCGCTCAGGGCTCGATTCCCGCAGCAGCCCCTCCAGCTCGTCGGGGTGCATCTCCTCCAACGCATCCGCCGCGGTCTCCCGCTCTAGGCTGGCCAGCAGCTCCTGTCGTCCGGGTCGGCCCAGGTCCTCCAATAGGTCCGCCAGCTCACCCGGACGCAACCGATGCAGCGCCTCGTGCCGGGAGCGCAGCCGCACCGTGGGTGGTCCCTCCGTGGACTCCTTACCGAAGGGCGCCACCGCGTCCCAGTCGATCACGTTGTCCGGGGTCGGGTGAGCGCGCAACCGTTTGGGACCCAGCCGCCGCAGCAGCGACTGCACACTGACGTCCACACCCACCAGCCGGGCCTGGTCGCCGACCGGCGCCAAATACAAGTCCGCGGCCCGGATCACCTGCACCCCGTCCACGTCCACCAACTGGTGATCCAGCACATCCCGGGCCAGCAGCACCTCACCGGGCCGTCGGACAAACTCACGCAGATCCAACCGAGCACTCCGCAACCGCACGGCACGGTGCTCGACCACGGAAATCGCGGACGCATCAAGGAACGCGCGCCGGCGCCCTACCCGCACCACCAGCCCGGTCACCGGTGGATAGCGCTCCTCGCCGTAGAGGCGAGCCACCACATCCACCACTCGACCGACTTCTTGGCCGGCCTGATTGAGCACCGGCTCACCGAGCAACCCGACCAACGACACGATCGCCTGGCGCACCGCCCGGGTCGCCGTCGCGCGCTGCGAGCGGATCGCGCGGCGCAGCGCCTCCGCCGGGAGCAACGGCGAACGCGGCACCAACCGGCGAGCACGGGGGGTGGGGTGCTGGCCGCGCCCGGTGATGGGGCGGGTCACTTGATGATGATCAGGTAGAGGCTGTAGGCGACCACCAGGGCGCAGGCCAGGAAGCAGAGGACCGCCTGGGGCCGGATCGTCGCGGGTCGCGGGGTCATCTCCCCGGTGATCTCGCCTGGTGCTGAGGTGGAGTTGGCCGCGGTCGGGGCGAGCGCGCTCACCCCGAAGGCGAACAGCACGATCACCCCGACCGCGGCCCCAAAGGAGACGAGGAATACTTCGCCGAGAGCACCCCAGTTAATCGTCACGCTCATGCTGGACTCTCCTCATGCCGTGGCTGTGGCGGTTCCTGGCTGTCCGACCGGCAGCTCGTTGACGTTGTTTGCATCCACGGGCTGGCGGCGGGACAGGGCGTAGACACCGCCGCCGATGGCCAGCCCGGCCACGGCGACGACCACGGTCCCGGCGGTTCCCGTCTGGGCTAACCGGCCGGCCACGGCGCCAACGATGGCTGCGGCGGGCAGGGTGATCAGCCAAGCGATCACCATCTGGCCAGCCAGGCCCCACCGCACCGCGGCCAGCCGGCGGCCGGCGCCCGCACCGAAGATCGCGCCCGTGCACACCTGAGTGGTCGACAGCGGGAACCCGAGCTGCGCGGAGGCCAGGATGACCGCGGTGCTGCTCGTCTCGGCGGCGAATCCCTGTGGTGCCTCGATTTCGGTGATCCGCTTGCCGAGCGTGCGGATGATTCGCCAGCCACCGAGGTAGGTACCCGAGGCGATGGCCAGACCGGCCAGCAGAATCACCCAGAACGGCGGTGCCGAGCCAGCGGGCAACGTCCCGACAGTGATCAACGTCAGCGTGATGATGCCCATTGTCTTCTGCGCGTCGTTGGTGCCGTGAGCGAGGGAGAGCATCGAGGCCGAGACCACTTGGCCGGCCTGGAAACCGCTGCTCACCGTGCCCCGGTCGGTTCGGGTAGTGATCCGGTAAGCGAGATAGGTACCGACTAGGGCCACCACCCCGGCGACGATCGGCGAGAGCACTGCGGGGACCAGCACCTTGGACACCACCGCGTCGAAGTGCACCGCGTCGGCACCAGCCGCCACCCAGGTGGCCCCGATCAGGCCACCGAACAGCGCGTGCGACGAGCTGGAGGGCAGCCCCACGAACCAGGTCAGCAGGTTCCACACGATGGCCCCGATCAGGCCACCGAAGATCACCACTGGGGTGATCCTGGTGTCGTCGACCAGACCGCTGGAGACCGTCTTGGCGACCGCCACCGAGAGAAACGCACCGACCAGGTTGAGCACACTCGAGATGGAGACCGCGACCTTCGGTTTCAGCGCCCCGGTGGCGATCGACGTCGCCATGGCGTTCGCGGTGTCGTGGAAACCATTAGTGAAGTCGAACACCAACGCCGTGATGATCACAACGAGGACAATCACACTCATATTTAACCTTTCACCGCAAACAGATCAAAACACGTAAAGCATCGCAGACGAAACGGAACGGCCGGTGAACGTCACCTGTCCATTCGGAACAGTCGGTCGCTTGGCCGGCCAGTGCCCTCACCAGACGGGCGGCGGCAGGGAGCCCAGGCCGCCGATTTTAGGTTCCGGATGACCATCGGTGACCGGGCCGGTGGCGCTGATTGACCGCAAGTCGGTTGATGTCGTTGGCATGTTTCGCGATGCTGTGGGGATGCATCTGGTGATGGTGGGTGTGACGGCGCCCAGTCATGTCTATCCGAGCCTGGCGCTCATCTCGGAACTGGTGTCTTGGGGGCATCGGGTCAGCTACGTGGTTGGTGAGCGGCTTGCCGAGTTCGTGGCCCACCCGTCGCTGCTGCCCGACGGTGAGCACAGCTGGCCCGAGGCATCACGCACGCGGGCATGCGTCCCACTCCGGGCTGTACAGGACGAGCTAGCCCGGGGTCGAGCGGGACCGGACGGCGGCGTCCAGGGCCGCGCGCATCGGGGTGATCGGCGCGCGGCGACCGGTCATCAGCTCGACCTGCGCGATGGCTTGGTGCAACAAGACCGCCAGACCGCTGACGGTCTGACAGCCCGCAGCGATCGCGGACGCGGCCAGTGCGGTGGGCCACGGTGTGTAGACGACGTCGAGCACCACCGGCCGGGTCACCCAGTGCTGAGAGTTCAGCGTGTCGGCGGCGCCGGGGGGCAGGGTGGAGATAATGACGTCGGCTTCCGGCAGCCCCACGTCGGGTAGCCCCCCGGAGATCCTCGGCTGGACGCCGAGCCGGTCGGCTGCCGCGCGGAGGTTGGTCGTTGCGCCCAGGTTCCGCACGAGAACGGTCGGCGCGCGCTCCCCAAGCTCTCGCAGCGCGGCGAGCGCGGCTTGGGCGGTGCCGCCAGCCCCGAGGATCACTGCGGAGGTGACCCGGTCAAGTCCCGCTTCACGCAGCGCGGCGAGGATGCCGGCCACGTCGGTGTTCTCGGCCCGGCGGCGCCCACCCGGCTGCCCGAGCACCAGGGTGTTCGCCGCGCCGACCGCGCTGGCCAGCGGGGAGATCTCATCGGCCACGGTCAACGCCACCCGCTTGAGGGGCATCGTCAGCGACAGCCCGACCCACTCGGGACCAAGCTGCTCGAGGAAGCCGGCCAGGGCCGCTTCGCCACAGTCCAC
>JBOHFY010000243.1:0-3791 GCA_050699895.1 Pseudonocardiaceae bacterium | reverse complement strand
AGGTGGCGGCACGCATCGGTGGTGGTGACCCGGACGGCAACCCGACCTTGTACGACGCGATCCAGAAGGCCCGCAAGACCTCGTTGCCCACCGATAACATCGAGCGAGCGGTCAAGCGTGGCTCCGGTGCTGATGCCGGCGGTGCTGACTACCAGACGATCATGTATGAGGGGTACGGGCCGGGCGGGGTCGCCCTGCTCGTCGAGTGCCTCACCGACAACCGCAACCGGGCGGCTTCGGAGGTCCGCACCGCGATGACCCGCAACGGCGGCACGATGGCCGATCCGGGATCGGTATCGTTCCTGTTCAGCCGCAAGGGCTTGGTGCTCGTGCCCCATCAGAAGGGCATCTCGGAGGACGACGTGCTGGCCGCCGTGCTCGACGCCGGCGCCGAAGAGGTCAACGACCTGGGCGAATCCTTCGAGGTGATCTCCGAGGCGACCGATCTCATCGCGGTGCGCACCGCGCTGCAGCACGCTGGCATCGACTATGACTCCGCCGACGCGAGCTTCCTGCCCTCGGCGAGCACCCCGCTGGACGCCGACGCGGCCCGCAGAGCGCTCAAGCTGATTGACGCCTTAGAGGACTGCGACGACGTACAGAACGTCTACGCCAACTTCGACGTCCCCGACGAGGTGTTGGCCGCGTCGGTCTAAGTGACCGTGCGGGTTACGGTCATCACAGCGGTCGCCTGCTCGGCGGTGGGTGGGGGCTCGGCCGGTGCCTGCTCGTCCATGAGGGTCGCCTCGTTGAACGGACTTTCACCCGAGAACACCCGGCGTGCCTGGTCAGTGTCGAATTGCCTGGTCCATGAGCCGATCAGGACGGTGGCGACCGCGTTGCCGGCGAAATTGGTCAGCGCTCGGGCCTCGGACATGAACCGGTCGATGCCCAGGATGAAGCTGACTCCGTCGACCAGCTCCGGCCGGTGTGACTGCAGCCCGCCGGCGAGGGTGGCGATCCCGGCACCGCTGACCCCGGCGGCACCCTTCGATGCGATGATCATGAAAACCAGCAGCGAGATCTGCTCACCCACCGAGAGTGGGCGATGCTGTGCCGTGGCGATGAACAGGGTGGCCATGGTCAAGTAGATGGCGGTGCCGTCGGCGTTGAAGGAGTATCCGGTGGGCACGGTGATGCCCACGACTGACTTGCTGACGCCGAGGTGTTCCATCTTCGCGATCAGGCGCGGCAGCGCGGACTCCGAGGAGGCGGTGGACACGATGAGCAGGAACTCGCGGGCGAGGTAGCGCAGCAGCGCGACGATGGTGACCCGGGCGCCCAGCCACAGCACCGGGCCCAGTACCCCGAAGACGAACAGCACACAGGTCAGGTAGAAGGCGAGCATGATCGCGGCGAGGCTGCGCAGGGCCGCCCAGCCGGTCTGGCCGACCACCGCGGCGATCGCGCCGAAGGCGCCGACCGGCGCCGCCCACATGATCATCGACAGGATCCGGAACACCCACTGCTGGACGTGCTCGAGAGCGCGCCGGATCGGTTCACCCTTCGGGCCGAGCTGCTGCAGCGCGAATCCAGCGAGCAAAGCGACCAGTAGCGTTTGCAGTACCTGGCCTTCGGTGAACGCGGACACCAGCGTCTTGGGCACGATGCCGAGCACGAACGCGACGGTGCCCGCACCACCTTGGGCCTGCTGGTGCGCCTTGACCGCGGCGCCCGGATCGAGGCGCAGGCCCTGGCCCGGATGCAGCAGGTTGCCGACGACCAGCCCGATGAGCAGCGCGAACGTCGACAGCACCAGGAAGTAGCCGATCGCGAGCAACCCGACCTTGCCGACCTTGGCCGCGGTGGCGACCGATCCGATGCCGAGCACGATCGTGCAGAAGATGATCGGCGAGATCACCATCTTGATCAGATTGACGAATGCGGTGCCGAGCGGTGTGAGCTCGGCAGCGACATGCGGCGCGGCGAACCCGATGATGATCCCGAGTACCACCGCCGCGATGACCGCGAGATACAGGTAGTGCGTGCGATCTCGGCGAGTCCGTGCCGGGACGGCGTCGCCGCTGGTCGGCGTAACAGGCACCATGGTCTCCTGATGAGTCCGAGCGCCGCCGATGGCGCTGGGTACGGTGACTATGCAGACTGCAATGATCCGGTTCTCGCTGGTGTCCTAGAACGGGCCTGATTCGGTGTGTCGCTGCCCGGGACGCCGCGACAGCCGCTAAGATTCGAACGAATGTTCGGTTGTTGTGGGGAGGTGTGGTGCGGGTATTGGGGGTGGATCCGGGGTTGACTCGGTGTGGGCTTGGGGTGGTTGATGGGGGGGTTGGGCGGGCGGTCAGTTGCGTGGCGGTCGATGTCGTGCGTACCTCGCCTGAGATGGACCTCGGTGCGCGGCTGGTCGCGGTGGCCGATGTCGTGGAGCGTTGGCTGACCGAGCACCGGCCCGACGTGGTCGCGGTGGAGCGGGTGTTCAGCCAGCACAATGTGCGCACCGCGATGGGCACCGCGCAGGTCGGCGGAGTGGTGGCCCTGATCGCGGCCCGCCGGGGGCTGACGGTCGTCTTCCACACCCCCAGCGAGGTCAAAGCCGCCGTCACTGGGTCTGGCCGGGCGGGTAAGGAACAGGTCACCACCATGATTACCCGATTGCTCGCGTTGCCCGCCAAGCCGCGACCGGCCGACGCCGCCGACGCGCTGGCGCTGGCGGTCTGTCATTTGTGGCGAGCCCCGATGACGCAACGGCTCGCGCAGGCGCGGGTCCAGTCGGCGCGCCTGGCCGCGACCCACCGGGCAAGGCTGACCGCCGCGGCCCGGCAGGCGGGAGCGGGGCGGTGATCTCTTCGGTGCGTGGACCGGTGCTCGCCGTCGAGTTGGATCACGCCGTGGTCGAGGTGGGCGGTGTCGGGTTGGCGGTGCACGCCGTTCCGGCCACCCTGGCCACCTTGCGGCGTGGCGAACAGGCTCGGCTCGTCACGGTGTTGGTGGTGCGCGAGGACTCGCTGACGTTGTACGGCTTCGCCGACGCCGCGGCCCGGGAGTTGTTCGTGCTGCTGCAGACCGTCTCCGGAGTGGGACCACGGCTCGCCCTGGCGACGCTCGCTGTGCTCGAGCCGGACATGCTGCGCACGGCGCTCGCCGAGGGCGATCTCCCGGTGCTCACCCGGGTGCCGGGCATCGGACGCAAGGGCGCGGAGCGGCTGGTCGTGGAGCTGCGGGACAAGGTCGGGGTGCTCGCGCCCGCCGCATCGGGACCGGTTACCCGCAGTGGTGGCAGGGTGCGGACCCAGGTGACCGAGGCGCTGGTTGGGCTCGGGTTCGCGGCCCGGCAGGCCGAGCAGGCGGTGGACGCTGTGCTGGCTGAGGCCGATCCCGAGGCGGCGCATACCTCGGATACCTCCGAACTGCTGCGCAGCGCGCTGACTCGGCTGGGCCGAAACCGGTGAGCACCCCGCGACCGGTCTCGGCCGTGGTGGACCCGGCTGACGTCGAGCTGGAGACCACTCTGCGGCCACGCCGGCTGCCTGAGTTCATCGGGCAGGCCCGGGTGCGCGAGCAACTGGAACTGGTGTTGGAGGGCGCCCGGCGGCGCGGCGCCGCACCGGACCACGTGCTGCTGTCCGGCCCGCCGGGGTTGGGCAAGACGAGTCTGGCGATGATTATCGCCGCGGAGCTGGGCAGCCCGATCCGGGTGACGTCGGGACCGGCGTTGGAGCGTGCCGGAGACCTCGCCGCGATGCTGTCCAACCTCGTCGAGGGTGACGTGTTGTTCATCGACGAGATCCACCGGGTGGCTCGGCCCGCCGAGGAGATGCTCTACCTCGCGATGG
>JBOHFY010000242.1:0-4590 GCA_050699895.1 Pseudonocardiaceae bacterium | reverse complement strand
GTTATAACTCGCATCGCCACTCACGGGTTATCCACAAGGCGCATCTTCGTAGCGTGCTCGTCGTTGATCTCTGGTATGAGTCGAGGGTTATCCGGAGCGTCGCAGTACCTGCTGCGTGGGGTCTTGTCGGGTGGTGCGCTGGCCTGCGCGGGCCTGCTCCTCGCGGGTCTGGGTTCGGTTGCCGCCCCGTTGCCCGATCGCGGGCTCATCGCCCCCACGGCAGCGGCGATGGCCGCGCCCGCTGCGTTACCCGACGTCGCGGAACCCGCCGCGCGGCCTGTCGGCGAGACTGTCGGCGCGCCCCAGCCCGCTGCCGCGCCGGTCCACCAGACCGTCACTATCCCGGTGCGGATCCCCGCACCCGCGAAGCGCCCGGTCGCGCCCCAGCTGGCGTTCGCCGACTGGGCTACCCGCATGTCCCGCGTCACGACTATCCCGCAGCGTGCGCTGGAGGCCTACGCGAACGCCCACGCCGTGCTGGCCGCTACCCAGCCCAGCTGCCGCATCACCTGGGTGACCCTGGCCGCCATCGCTGCGGTTGAGTCCAAGCACGGTGGCTTTGAGGGGCGCACTGTGCTACCCGACGGTCGGCCGTCGTCGCCGATCATCGGGATACCGCTGAACGGCGCGCCCGGGGTCAAGGCCATCGCCGACACCGACAACGGCCTCCTCGACGGTGACAAGGTCTGGGATCACGCTGTCGGGCCTTTCCAGTTCATCCCCTCCACCTGGGCCACCTGGCGGACCGACGGGAATGGGGACGGGATCACCGACCCGCAGGACATTGACGATGCTTCCGTGGCTGCGGCGCGGTATTTGTGCGCGGACAACCGGAACCTGAGCTCTGGTGACGGCTGGTTGCGAGCAATCCTGTCTTACAATGATTCCCTGGGCTACGCCCAAGAGGTCTACGGTTTCGCGCAGGCCTACGCTCGCGGTGCCCAGGGCGCTAGCTGAGCGTTACTCTACCCATAATCTGACAAGGGAGCGTATTTGTGGCCGTCATTGAGGACGTCGGAGCCCGGGAGATTCTGGACTCGCGCGGGAACCCCACCGTCGAGGTTGAGATCGCCCTTGATGACGGGACGGTGGCCCGTGCCGCAGTGCCCTCGGGCGCGTCCACCGGGCGCCACGAGGCGGTGGAGCTGCGCGACGGTGATCCCCAGCGGTACCTAGGCAAAGGTGTGGAGGGCGCGGTCGCGACAGTGCTGGATGAGATCGCCCCCGCGCTCGTCGGCGTCGAGGTGATCGAGCAGCGCGTGGTGGACCAGAAGCTGGTCGACCTGGACGGCACTCCCGATAAGTCCCGGCTGGGTGTCAACGCGATCCTCGGGGTCTCGCTGGCGGTGGCCAAGGCGGCCGCTGAGCCCAGCGGCCTGGAGCTGTTCCGCTACGTCGGCGGCGCGAACGCGCATGTGCTGCCGGTACCCATGCTCAACATTCTCAACGGCGGCGCGCATGCCGATACCGGAGTCGACGTCCAGGAATTCATGATTGCCCCGATCGGCGCGGACTCGTTTCGTGAGGCGCTGCGCTGGGGCGCGGAGGTCTACCATGCACTGAAGTCGGTACTCAAGACCAACGGGCTGCCCACTGGGCTGGGGGACGAGGGCGGTTTCGCGCCCGATCTCCCGGCTAACACCGACGCGCTGGACCTGATCGCCACCGCGGTGGGCAAGGCCGGTTTCACCCTCGGCCGGGACATCGCGCTCGCGATGGACGTGGCTGCCACCGAGTTCTTCGCCGACGGCGTCTACACCTTCGAGCGCAGCGCCCGCAACGCCGAGCAGATGATCGCTTACTACGCTGAGCTGCTCGACGCCTATCCACTGGTATCCATTGAGGACCCGCTGGCCGAGGACGACTGGGATGGCTGGGCGCGGCTCACCGCCGAGCTCGGCGCTCGGGTGCAGATCGTCGGTGATGATCTTTTCGTGACCAACCCGGAGCGGCTGGAGGAGGGCATTACCCGCCGGGCAGCCAACGCGCTCCTGGTGAAGGTCAATCAGATCGGCACGCTGTCGGAGACGCTGGATGCCGTGGCGCTCGCCCAGTCTCACGGGTACCGCTGCATGATCAGCCATCGCTCCGGCGAGACCGAGGACACCACGATCGCTGACTTGGCGGTGGCGATCGGCTGTGGGCAGATCAAAGCCGGCGCCCCGGCCCGGTCGGAGCGGGTGGCCAAGTACAATCAGTTGTTGCGCATCGAGGAGAACCTCGGGGATGCGGCCCGCTATGCCGGGGACCTGGCGTTCCCCCGGTTCGTTCCGGAAGGCTAGGCCAGGTGCGGATCGGCCACGCGTTGGGCGTCACCTCCCCGCGCCGGGCTGCCCTGCTCGCCGCCCTGGTCTGCGTGCTGATGCTGAGCGTGGCGGTGCCGCTGCGCAACTACCTGGGGCAGCGCTCCGAGCTGGCGGCGGTGTACGAGCGGCAGCACATCTTGGCTGACAAGATCGCGGAGCTGGCGCGCCGCCGCGTCCTGCTGGCCGATCCGGAGCACATCCAGACACAGGCCCGTGAGCGGTTGCGCTACGTGCTCCCCGGGCAGGCGCCGTACCTGGTGCAGCTTCCGCCCGGGATGACCGGTGTTGCCGGTACCAGCGCTAGCCAGGTGTCCCCGCAACTGTGGTATAGCCAGCTCTGGAAATCGATCAATAATGGGTGAGCCGATGGACCGCCCGGATGTGGACCGCGCCGACTGGCAAGCCGTCGCGGCGCAGCTGGGTCGCCCGCCGAGGGCGCTGCGGTCGGTCGCGCACCGCTGCGGCTGCGGGCTGCCCAGCGTGGTGCGGACCCATCCTCGGCTCGACGACGGCACTCCGTTCCCCACCCTGTACTACTTGACCTGCGCCAGGCTGACCGGGCTGGTGGCGCGGATCGAGGCCGATGGCGCGATGCGGGCGATGACTGAGCGGCTCGCTCGGGATCCCGAGCTCGCGCGGGCCTACCGGGCCGCGCACGAGTCCTACCTGGCTGAGCGGGACGCGGTGGCACCGCTGGGGACCCGGGTCAGCGCCGGCGGAATGCCCGACCGAGTGAAGTGCCTCCACGCCCACGTAGCCCACGCCCTAGCCCAAGGCCCCGGCATAAACCCCTTCGGCGACGAAACCCTCGCCCAGATCGGCCCCTGGTGGACCCCCGGCCCCTGCATTGCGCATTCAGCGGGCTGAGCGGGGTTACAAGGTGTCTGATTACCCCGCTCAGCCCGCTGAATGCGCTGGAGGTGGAAGATGGTCAGGGTAGGGGCGATTGACTGCGGGACTAACTCGATTCGGTTGCTTGTCGCCGATGTGAGCGGTGGCGCGCTGGTTGATGTGCACCGGGAGATGCGGATCGTCCGGCTGGGGCAGGACGTCGACGCCACGGGTCGGTTGGCACCGGAGGCTGTGGAGCGCACTCGCGTCGCGCTGGCCGACTACACCGCTATCACGCGGCGCGCCGGTGCGCGGCGGGTCCGGATGGTGGCCACCTCGGCGATCCGCGACGCCACCAACCGGGAGGACTTCTTCACCATGGTCCGGCGGACCCTCGGTACCGATGCTGAGATGATCACTGGGGATGAGGAGGCCCGGCTGTCGTTCACCGGCGCGGTCGGCGGCCTGGACCCCGCTGACGGGCCGGTTGTGGTCGTCGATGTGGGTGGCGGGTCCACCGAGGTGGTGCTAGGGGCCTGGGATGGCGGGCGGGCTGAGGTGACGGCGACCCGGTCGGTGAACGTTGGATGTGTCCGGATCACCGAGCGGTACCTGCACTCGGACCCCGTGACGCCCGAGGAGGTCAGTGCCGCGCGACGGTTCGCGACGCGGACCCTGCGGGAGGTTTTCGCCGAGGTGCCGGTGCAGCGGGCCCGTACCTGGGTCGGGGTGGCGGGCACCGTCACCACGCTGTCCGCCATTACTCAGCGGCTGCCCGCCTATGACTCCGAGCGCATCCACCTGTCCCGGCTCTCGCTGGAGCACGTGCGCGGCACCGCCGAGTGTCTGCTGGCCTCGACGCATCAGCAACGGGCCGCCAACCCCGTCATCCACCCCGGCCGGGTGGACGTCATCGCTGGTGGTGCGCTCATCGCGGCGGTGCTCGCCGAGGAGCTGTATACCCGGGCCGGCATCGCCGAGCTTGTGGTCAGCGAGCATGACATCCTCGATGGCATCGCGCTAGGCCTGGCCTGATGTGCGCCGCGCCGGACCTGGACACACTGGACGAGGAGATAACCCGGTGCCGGGCCTGCCCGCGCCTGGTCGCCTGGCGGGAGCAGGTCGCGCTCGACAAGCGCGCCGCCTATCGTGACCAGATCTACTGGGGACGCCCGGTTCCGGGGTTCGGCCCGCCTGATGCCGCGCTGGCCATCGTCGGGCTCGCGCCCGCCGCGCACGGTGCCAACCGGACCGGCCGGATGTTCACCGGGGACCGCTCCGGCGATGTGCTCTACGCCGCGTTGCACGCGGTCGGCCTGGCGGACCGGCCGCTCGCCACCCACCGCGGTGACGGGCTGACGCTGCACCGCACCCGGATCACGGCCCCGGTCCGGTGCGCACCCCCCGCCAACAAGCCCACTCCCACCGAGCGCGACGCCTGCCGGCCCTGGCT
>JBOHFY010000241.1:0-13804 GCA_050699895.1 Pseudonocardiaceae bacterium | reverse complement strand
GAAGCCCAGCGACTGGCCGGTGGGGGAGACCAGCGCCCCCGCCCCGTAGGCAAGCACCCCGACCACCATCGCCACCGCGGGCAGCAGCACCAGGGCACCCACTGACAGCAGCGCCGCCACCGCCGCCTTGCGTCCCAGCAGTCGAGCGCGAGGCACCGGGGCCGCCAACAGATAACGCAGGCTCGACCAGGACGCCTCGCTGGCCACCGTGTCACCGAAGAACAGCGCCACCACCACAACCAACAGGAAGCTCACCGTCGAGAACAGGGTGAACACCACGAAGTTGAGCCCACTGGACGTGGCGAGGTCGACCAGCGTGGCACCCCCTCGGGTGCCCTCGTCCCGCCCGACCGTGAAGGCGAGCCAGAGCAGGACGGGCAGCAGCGCGAGGAATCCCAGGGTGAGCACGGTCCGCTTGCGGCGCAGCTGGCGCGCCAGCTCCACCCGCAGTGGCAAGGTCGCCACGGCCCGGTAGCCGGGTGCGGACCCCTGAGTGATCACTCGACGGCCTCCTCGCCCACCAGCTGCAGAAATGCCTCCTCCAGCTGGTGGCGCGCGCCCACCCCGTTGACCCTGGCCCCGTCGACCTCGACCCCGGCGATTTCGGCGACGGTGCCGGCGGCCACCAGCCGGCCCCGGCGCATCACCACCACGTGGCTACAGGTCTGTTCCACCTCGGCGAGCAGGTGGCTGGAGACCAGCACCGTCGCGCCGCGGGCGGCGTAACCGCGCAGTACCTCGCGCATGGCGTGGATCTGCGGGGGATCCAGGCCGTTGGTCGGCTCATCGAGCACCAGCAGATCCGGTCTCCCCAGCATGGCCTGGGCGATCGCCAAGCGCTGGCGCATCCCCTGACTGTAGGTGGCCACCCGCCGGTGCACCGCATGGCCCAATCCCGCGATCAGCAACGCCTCGTCGATACCGGCATCCGCCGAGGGCCGACCGGTGGCCGCCCAGTACAGCCGGAGGTTGGCCGCCCCGGTCAGGTGCGGCAGGAATCCCGGGCCCTCAATGAATGCCCCGATCCGGGACAGCACCGGCGAACCGGCGCTGACTCGGTGCCCGAACACCCGCAGCTGCCCGCCGGTCGGCCGGATCAGTCCCATCAGCATCCGCAGCACGGTCGTCTTGCCCGCCCCGTTGGGTCCCAGCAGGCCCAGCACCTGCCCGCGCTCGACCCGGAAGGACAGGTCATCGACGGCGGTGCGGCCACCCGGGTAGCGCTTGGTCAGGCCGGACACCACCAGCGGCACCTCGGCCAGTTCGGGATCGGCGTCCTCGGCGTGCCGGCGGCGCAGCGCGGCGAGGACCCCGAGCGCCATCACCAGCGCGGTGAGCCCACCCAGCCCGGCGAGCTGGACAACCGGAAGCGGCCCAGGTAACCGCTCGCCGGGCACGACCGGCACCGCCAGGCGCGCGTCCCCGGCCAGTGACACGGTGTACTGGGCGGGTTGCGGGGGCAGCGCGTAACCGCGGTCGGTGGTGGCCACCGCGACCGCCAGCCGGTGCCCGGCCGGCACCGGCCGCACCACCCCGGCCAGCGTCACGGTGAACTCCACCGGGGTGCCGCCGGCGGGCAGCGGACCGATCCGCACCGGGGCCACCGCACCCCCGGGCAGTGTGCGGCGCCCGTCCGGCCCGACGTCATAGAGCTTGACGAACAGCACCGCCTCGGCCGGCGGCGGTCTTGGCTCAGCTGGCGCTGTGGCGGGGGTAGGCGCGGCGGCCACCCGCAACCGGACCTGCGGCGCTCCGACGACCTCCAGCGGGTCGGCCAGCGGATCGGTGAGGAACGTCGCGGCCTGTCCGGGCAGGTCCATCGCCACCCCGTCGAGGGTGGCGGCGCCCTCGGGCAGGGCGGTGTTCAGTCCCGGCAGGCTGCTCAGCGCGGCCGGGCTGCCGCCGGGCGGGCGCAGGACTGGCTGCGGCCCGCCGCGCAGAGCTAGTTCCCGGCGCCGCACCGGAACGCCGTCGAGCCCGGGATAGGCCGGGGCGTGCACGGTGCGCGGGGCGATGCCACGCCGGGTGCCAAAGATTCCTGGCACCTGGTAGTCGAATCCGGTCCCGGGATCCTTGCCGATCCGGCGGAGGTGGTAGTCGAACCAGTCGCCGACCTGGTCCTGCGGTGCCGCGCCGGGCTCGCCGCCGTCGTGGCCACCCGCGTACCACACCACTTTCAGCGGGGTCCCCGCCGAGGCGAGCTGCCGGGCGGTGGCGTCGGCCTGGTCCAGCCCAAACAGCGTGTCGTGCTCGCCCTGGATGAGCAGGGTCGGTGCGGTGATGTCGCCGGCCACCGTGGCGGGTGAGGAGCGGCGCAGCAGCGACATGATCTGCGGGGTGGGGCCGCCGGTGGTGGCGGCCTGGACGTAGGCCGCGCACACCTCAGGGCGCAGCCGCCCGCACAGCCCCCCCGGGCCGGCGGGGCCCGCGCCGAAGAAATAGCCCGCCCAGTCCCGCTTGAACACCCCGTCCGGGGTGTTGGCACCGGCCGCCGGGGTGTTCACGCGGGACTGGTCGCCGGTGAGGGGAGCTTGGCTCGCGGTATTCGGGAACAGCGCTTGCGCCAGGTCGTTCCAGGTGATCTCCGCCGCGAGCGCGTCCACCCGCCGGTCGGTTCCGGCCAGCAACAGGGCCAGCGCGCCGCCGTAGGACGCGCCGGTGACGCCGACCCGCGGATCACCCGGCCCGTCCCGCACCACCTCGGGCCGGGCGACCAGCCAGTCCACCAGCGCCCGAGCGTCGGCCACCTCGTAGTCGGGGGAGTCGAGCCCGATCTGCCCGGTGCTCGCGCCGAATCCCCGGGCGCTCCAGGCGAGCACGACGAACCCACGACGGGCCAGCCCGGTCGCCTCGGCGCGGACCGAGTCTTTACTGCCACCGAAGCCGTGGGCCACCAGGATGGCCGCGGCGGGGGTGATCGCCGGCCGGTACAGCGTGGCGTCCAGGTGCACCCGCTCGGTGCCACCCGGTCTCTCCGGCACGTCGATCGTGACGTTCTCGCCGGTCACCGGCGGCGGATCAGGCGTCATCGTGACGGCCAGCGTCACCCCCGCGCCCGCGACCAGAGCGGCGAGGAGCAGCACGACGGGCAGTCGCCAGCGCAGCCGCGCCAGTCGGGCCGTTCGAGGCACGCCACTGACGGTAGGTCACTGGGCCCCGGCGCAGCGGCCGTCTCAGCGGATTCTCAGCGTGCCATCGATGTGGCCAACGTCATCATGACGGCCCCAGCTACCCGGGTGGTGCCGGTGCGGGCGATACGGGATACTGGCCCGCACGTGGAGGGGAGTATTCCTTCGCGGCGGTGTCGTCAACACGGTTTTCCCGCGGTGCGAGTGCGGCGGGTGCCCGGTGCCGTCGGCCGGTTTTCCGGTGGAAGAGACCTCCGGTGTCCGACGCATGTCGTCTGCCCGGAGGTTCGATCATGGATGTGCCCACGTGGGTATGGCTCGCGACGGTGGGCGGTCTCGGCGTCTTGTTCGCCCTCGACCTGGTCATCGTCGACCGCAAGCCGCACGAAGTGGGCATGGCCGAGGCGGCCCGGTGGGCGGTGTTCTACCTCGCGTGCGCGGCGGTGTTCGGGCTGGGTGTCTGGCTGTTCGCCGGCAGCGGTTTCGCTGTCGAGTACTTCGCCGGATACCTCACCGAGTACTCGTTGTCGGTGGACAACCTTTTCGTCTTCGTGGTCATCATGGCGGCGTTCAAGGTGCCGGCTATCCAGCAACACCGGGTACTGTTGATCGGTATCGCGCTCGCGTTGGCCATGCGGGGGCTGTTCATCGCGGCGGGTGCGGCCTTGATCTCGCGTTTCAGCTGGGTTTTCTACCTCTTCGGTGTGCTGCTGGTCTACCTGGGCTGGCGGCAGATCCGCCAGCGGAAACAGAATCCGGAGCTACAGGATAACGCTGTGCCGCGCGCGCTCCGAAAGCTGATCCCCGTGACCGATGAATACGACGGGTCGCGACTCACGGTCAAGCGGGGTGGAAAACGGCGGCTCACCCCGATGATCGTAGTGATGATCGCGATCGGTTTCGTCGACCTGATCTTCGCTATGGACTCTATCCCGGCGATCTTCGGGCTCACCAGGGAACCCTTCCTCGTCTTCACCGCCAGCGCCTTCGCACTGATGGGATTGCGACAGGTTTACGTCCTCATTGGCGAGTTGCTCACCAGGATCGTTTATCTGTCCATCGGGCTGGGAGTGATCCTCGGGTTCATCGGCGTCAAGCTCGTGCTCGATGCGTTGAACGAGAACTCGCTGCCCTTTCTCAACGATGGCCAGCCCATCGATTCGGTGCCGACGGTGGGCATCGAGCTCTCGCTTGGTGTAATCGTCGGCGTGCTGCTGGTGACGACGGTGGCCAGCTTGCTCACGACACGCAGACATCGTCACGCTCGCCAGCCGGCACGCGGGGAGGCGATCAGCTCCCGGGCCGGTGGCCGTGGATGAGTCATCGGCGCAAGCCTCGTTCTCGGCGTGAAACCACTTTCGTCGGCTGTGCGGTCGGCCTACAGTGGGCGGGACGACTCGTGCGTCGCCGCGGCTGGCCAGGAGGTGCAGGTGGCCCGGGTATTCATCAGCCATGCGAGCGAGGACAGCGCGCTGTCCGGCGAGCTGCATCGGTGGCTGGACGAGGCTGGTCACGAGCTATTCTTGGCTCAGGATCTGCGGGACGGAATCGTTCCCGGTGAGCAGTGGCGCCAGCGGCTATACAAGCAGTTGCGGTGGGCCGACGCGGTCGTCTGCGTGATCACCTCGGCCTATCTGGCATCCACCTGGTGCACGGCCGAAGTGGCGATCGCCCAGTCGCGGGAAAGCAAGCTATTTCCAGTACTCGCTGAGCCGGGAGTTGTCCATATACTGCTGGGCGATATCCAGCACATTGACTTGAGGCGAGACCCGCGCGCCGCACTCGTCGAGGCATTGCGCGCCGTCGGTTGGCCAGACGATCGGTCCCCGTTCCCGGGGCTGCGGCCCTTCGACGTCGATCAGCATCGGGTGTTCTTCGGCCGAGCCGACGAGATTGGGCAGCTCGCCGAGCGGCTGCGATCCCCTGTTGGGAAGGCCAAGGGTGCGGCGCTGCTCGTGGTGGGCCCCTCAGGATGCGGCAAGTCCTCGCTGGTCCGGGCCGGGTTGCTGCATGTCATGGCCGATGAGCCGGGTTGGCGGGTGCTGCGGCCAATCCTTCCTGGTGCCGATCCGGTCATGGCGCTGGCCCGGGAGCTGGCCGTCGCCGCACGGGAGATCGGTCTGGGCTGGACGGTGGAACATGTCCGCCACCGGCTCCTCGAAGGAAACCTCACGGCGTTGGTCGACGAGCTGCTGTTGGCCGACCCGAGCGGTCCCTTGCGACACCTGCTGATCGTGGTGGACCAGTTCGAAGAGCTGCTTACCCAGACCGGGCCCGAGGATCGGGCTCGGTTCGCCGAGCTACTGCGCTCGGCGCTGGCTGGTCCCGTGCAGGTGGTGGGCACGCTACGGTCGGAGTTCCGCGATCAGCTGCTCGGCGACTCCGCACTGGCCAGCCTGTCCACGACCAGCTATCCGCTGCCGCCGCTGGGCCGCGAGGCGCTGCGCCTCGTGACGGCCGCACTGTGCTCGCGACAGCCGCCGCCGCGCTGCTGATCGTGTCCGGGTGTGGCCAGAGCGGCACCGCTGGCGGGTCGGGGGGCGATCTACCAGCGCTGGTCTTCGCCGCGGCACCCAGCCGACAGCCCGCGAATCTGCAGCAGTCCTATCAGCCGATACTGAAGATGTTGAGCGAGGAGATCGGCAGGGAAATCCGCGTGCAGCACGCAACTGACTATGCCGCAGTGATCACGGGGTTGCGTGAGGGGAAGATTGACATCGCCTCGCTCGGGGCCTTATCTTACGTGCGCGCCAAGCAGCAGGGTGCGCAGATCACTCTGGTGGCCGCCGAGGTGAGGGAGAAGGGTCAGCGCCCCGGGTACTACTCTTACGGCATCACTCCGGTTGGCTCACCGATCAAGACTCTCGCGGACTTCCGCGGCAAGAGAATCTGCTTCACGGACCGCTACTCGACCTCCGGCTACCTGTATCCGAGTGTCGGCCTGCTTGACGTGGGTATCCAACCCGAGCACGACATCACGCCGATCTTTGCCGGTGGCCATGACGCCTCGATACTGGCGGTGGCCAACCGCCAGTGTGACGCCGGTTTCGCGTTCTACAGTTTGGTCGAGAGGCAGCTGATCGAGCAGCATCAGATCGAGCCAGGAAAGATCGCTACGGTGTGGAAGTCGGAACCAATCCCCGGCGGGCCGATAGTGATCGCCAACAGCCTGACTCCGCAACTTCGCCAGCGGCTGACCACGGCGCTCCAACAGCACGCCAACGCCGACTACCTGCGGGCGCACGGTTTCTGCCAGGGCGAATGCGCGACCGCCGACCGCGACACGTACGGCTACGTGGCGGTCGAGGACTCCTTCTACGACAGGGTGCGGGAGCTCTGCCGGATCAACCAGCTAAAGTCCCTCTGCGAATAAGGGCGCCTCACCGGATGGCCCTGGCGCACGCCGGGCATATCTGGTCCCGGTCGTAGGGACGGCCGGGCAAGCCTATCCGACCGAGAGGCAATAGTCTCGGTTCGAACTTCACGCCACAGGAGGCGGTCACGATGCCATCGGCGGCCAGCTCGCCGTGGTGCGTGTCGTGGTCACCGATGGATCGCAGGTACCAGGTCATCCGGTCCACCCGATCCGAACGTTGGTCATAGGGGTAGGCAGCTAACTCACCGCCTCGCCAGCGGGGAGCTGGCCGCGGGCTGCGGCGTCGAGTGCGGCGGCGGCGGCTGGCGGTAGTCGAAGCGTCCCGCTGCGGTCCAGTTTCGCCAGTTCCGCGCGGGCCTTGGCGTATGCGGCGGTGCGCTCGGCGTCGTGGTCGGAGTCCCGGGCCATGGTGAGTAGCTTGATCGCCCGCGCCACGGTGGCCCGTTCGTGCGCGGGGATGCCGGCTAGCCGGATGCGTTCCGCCGCCTCGCGGGCGGCCCGCCAGGCGCGCCACGCCTGATCCACCGCGGTGGCGAATTGAGCCTGGTGGGCGGCCGGTGGTGGGGTGTCGGTGTCCAGCGCTTGGGCCTCGGCGAAGGCGTCCACGAACCGGCCGGTGGAGAGCACGGTGACGTCGGTCAGCGCGGGTAACCGCAACACCGCGAGCGGGTCGCACTCGAACTGGCCGTACTCACCGCGCAGCTGGGCGAACCGGGCCCGGGTAGCGGGCCAGTCCGGGACCGGCGGGGTCCGCGCGACAGGGGGAGCAATCCGCGCCGCGGGCAGGGGCGCCGGTCGCCGCCCGCCTGCCGCCCGGCGGTGGCCGCGGTGCAGGTGTCGCGCCACGACTACCGCGGCCACTCCGAACAGCGTGAATGCCGCCATGGTGGCCAGGGCCAGGGCGATGATGCCAGCGCTGGCCAGGACCAGCAGCAGCACCAGCAGCGGACCGACAAACCGCCGCGCCAGACCCCAGCGGCGGTAACGGCGGTATCGCGATCTGCCCATGGCCACGTCCTTTCGTGCCACATCCTTGATACTCCTCCAGCCGCTCGCGTGGGGGCACTCGTGCGCACATCTACCCCGGTGGCCGTCCCACCTGCGATGATGCGATTGGAGCCGCCGCTAGGAGATCCTGGCCGAGCGGCCGTGGGGGAAGGGAGCCGGCGCATGTTCGGCAAGGTGTTGGTCGCCAACCGCGGGGAGATCGCGATCCGGGCGTTTCGGGCCGCCTACGAACTGGGTTGCCAGACGGTCGCGGTGTTCCCCTACGAGGATCGCAACTCCGAGCACCGGCTCAAGGCCATCGAGTCCTACCAGATCGGTGAGAAAGGTCACCCGGTCCGGGCTTACCTCTCGGTGACTGAGATCATCCGGGCCGCCCAGCGTGCCGGGGCCGACGCCGTCTACCCCGGTTACGGTTTCCTGTCGGAGAACCCGGAGCTGGCGCTGGCCTGCCAGCGGGCTGGCATCACCTTCGTCGGTCCGCCGCCCGCCGTGCTGGCGCTGGCGGGCAACAAGTCGCGGGCGGTGGCCGCGGCGCGTGAGGCCGGAGTGCCGGTGCTGGCGTCCTGCGCACCGTCGGCTGATATCGACCACCTGATGGCCCTCGCCGGTGAGATCGGGTTCCCGCTCTTCGTCAAAGCCGTCGCCGGGGGCGGTGGGCGCGGCATGCGTCGGGTCACCGCGCCCGCCGGCCTGTGCACCGCGCTGGAGGCGGCCAGCCGGGAGGCCGAGTCGGCTTTCGGTGACCCGGTCGTGTTCCTGGAGCGGGCGGTTATCGACCCCCGGCATATTGAGGTGCAGATCCTCGCCGATCCGACCGGGGACGTCATCCACCTCTACGAGCGGGACTGCTCGGTGCAGCGCCGGCACCAGAAGGTCGTGGAGGTAGCTCCCGCGCCTAATCTGGACCCCGATCTGCGGAAGCGGATCTGCACCGACGCGGTGGCCTTCGCCCGGTACATCGGCTACGTCAACGCGGGCACTGTGGAGTTTCTCGTCGACCGCGACGGTCAGCATGTGTTCATCGAGATGAACCCGCGCATCCAGGTTGAGCACACGGTGACCGAGGAGATCACCGACGTCGACCTGGTCGGCGCCCAGCTGCGGATCGCGGCGGGGGAGACGCTGGCCGACCTCGGGCTGTGCCAAGACGCGATCGTGCCGCACGGTGCCGCGCTGCAGTGCCGGATCACCACCGAGGACCCGGCCAACGAGTTCCGCCCGGACATCGGCACGGTCACCGCGTACCGCTCGGCTCTCGGTGCCGGGATCCGGCTGGACGGCGGCACCCTGCAGACGGGTGCCCAGGTCAGTGCGTACTTCGACTCCCTGCTGGTCAAGGTCACCTGCCGGGGGCGTGACTTCCCCACTGCGGTACGCCGGGCCCGCCGGGCGCTGGCCGAGTTCCGGATCCGCGGGGTGGCCACCAACATCCCGTTCCTGCTCGCGCTACTCGACGAGCCGGACTTCGTGGCGGGCAAGGTCACCACCTCTTTCATCGAGCAGCGGCCGCACCTGCTCGCTACCCGGCGCTCCGCTGACCGCGGCACCCGGTTGCTGGCCTACCTCGGGGACGTGACGGTGAACCGGTCGTACGGCGATCCACCCGATCTGCTCGATCCGGTGAGCAAGCTGCCGCTGATCGATCTGGACGCCTGTCCGCCCACCGGATCCCGGCACCGGCTCCTCGCGCTGGGCCCGGAGGGATTCGCGCGCTGGCTGCGGGCCGCAGGCCCCGTCGGCGTCACCGATACCACCTTCCGGGACGCCCACCAGTCGCTGCTGGCGACCCGGGTGCGCAGCAAGGACATGATCGCCGTAGCGCCCCACGTCGCCCGGATGACCCCGCAACTGCTGTCGCTGGAGTGCTGGGGCGGCGCGACCTACGATGTGGCGCTGCGCTTCCTCGCCGAGGACCCGTGGGAGCGGCTGGCCGCGTTGCGCGCGGCGGTGCCCAACGTGTGCCTGCAGATGCTGCTGCGCGGGCGCAACACGGTCGGTTACACGCCTTACCCGACTGAGGTGACCGTCGCCTTCGTCACCCAGGCCGTCGAGACCGGGCTGGACATCTTCCGGATCTTCGACGCGCTCAACGACGTGTCTCAGATGCGCCCGGCCATCGACGCGGTGCGCGAGACCGGCCAGGCGCTCGCCGAGGTGGCGCTGTGCTACACCGCTGACCTGTCCGACCCCGCGGAGAAGCTGTACACGCTGGACTATTACCTGCGGCTGGCCGAGCAGATCGCCCAGGCCGGCGCGCATGTGCTGGCCATCAAGGACATGGCCGGCCTGCTGCGACCCCCGGCGGCCCGGACGCTGGTAGCGGCGCTGCGCAGCCGGTTCGATCTGCCGGTGCACCTGCACACGCACGACACTCCCGGCGGGCAGCTCGCCACTCTGCTCGCCGCGATCGCCGCCGGGGTGGACGCGGTGGACGCGGCCACCGCGTCGATGGCGGGCTCCACCTCGCAACCGGCGCTGTCCGCGCTGGTCGCGGCTACCGATCACACCGAGCGCAGCACCGGGTTGGACCTGCAGGCGGTGTGCGATCTGGAGCCCTACTGGGAGCTGGTGCGCAAGGTCTACGCACCCTTCGAGTCCGGCCTGACATCGCCCACCGGGCGGGTCTACCATCATGAGATCCCCGGCGGCCAGCTGTCCAACCTGCGCCAGCAGGCCATAGCGCTGGGCCTGGCGGACCGCTTCGAGCAGGTCGAGGAGGCTTACGCGGCGGCTGACCGGATGCTCGGGCGGTTGGTGAAAGTGACTCCGTCGTCCAAAGTCGTCGGGGATCTGGCGCTGCACCTGGTGGGTGCTGGCGTCGAGCCGAAGGAGTTCGAGGCCGACCCGGCCCGTTTTGACATTCCCGACTCGGTGATTGGCTTTCTGCACGGCGAGCTCGGTGTTCCCCCTGGTGGGTGGCCTGAGCCGCTGCGTAGCAAGGCACTCGCGGGCCGAGGCGGGCCGAGGGGGATCGCGGAACTGTCCGCGCGGGACCGGCAGGGCTTGCGGGGGGACCGGGCTCGTACGCTGAACCGGCTGCTGTTCGCCGGTCCGACGGCGGAGTTCGAGGAACATCGTGAGGCCTACGGGGATACTTCGGTGCTGTCCAGCAAGGAGTTCTTCTACGGGCTGCGCCCCGGTGAGGAGCACGCTGTGGACCTTGATCCGGGGGTGCGGCTGCTGATCCAGCTGCAGGCGATCGGAGACGTCGACGAACGCGGCATGCGCACGGTGATGTGCACGCTCAACGGGCAGCTGCGGCCGTTGCAGGTCCGGGACCGCTCCATTGACTCGAAGGTGCCCGCCGCTGAGAAGGCCGACCGGTCCAACGGCAACCACGTCTCGGCGCCGTTCGCCGGAGTGGTCACCCTGCGAGTGTCTGAAGGGGATACGGTGACCGCTGGAGCGCCGGTGGCCACTATTGAGGCGATGAAGATGGAAGCCGGGATCGCCGCCCCCCTGAGCGGCACGGTGGCCCGGCTGGCCATCAAGACCGTGCAGCAGGTAGAGGGCGGCGACCTGATCCTGGAGCTCCGTTCCCCGTGAGGACACAGGTCACCGAGGAAGTCTGCGCATCGTGTATGCGTCCGCCTCGGCCTGCGGGGGCCCGGCCTCGAACACCAGCCCGGCGTAACCGACCAGCCGGCCGTCCGCGCGTGCGGCGAGGTAGTGGTGTCCGGCGAGCAGCTCCTTGAGGAAGTAGCGCTCACTGCACGGGTCGTCGTCGGGGAACAGCAGCCGCTCCAGCTCCGCGCAGCGCGGGGCGTCGGCGGAGCGGAGGGTGTCGATCGAGACGAGGCCGCTCATCGGTCTGTGTCTGGCCATCACATGGTCTCGCAGCAAGTAGTCGGGTCCGGTACGGTGTGGTCGTCGCGGATACCCGCGCTCCAGTGACCGACCAGCATGGCGTAGACGGCGTTGCCGCGCGCCAGTTCGTCATGGCTGCCCAGGTGCGGCGACACACCGTCGAGCAGCAGGATCCGGTCGGCGCGCATCGCGGAGCTGATCCGGTGGGCGACCACGATCAGGGTGCCGCCGCGACGCCGGAACGCCTCCTCGGCTCGCGCCTCCCCGACCGCGTCGAGGTGGCAGGTCGCCTCGTCGAGGATGGTGATCACGCTCGGCGCGAGATGCGCCCGGGCCAGCGCGACGGGCTGCCGCTGCCCGGCCGACAGCTCGCGGGGTGAGATCATCGCGTCCCACCCGCCCAGCGCGTCGGCCAACTCCATCAGGCCGATCTCCCGGGCGCTGTGCGCCAGGGCCGCGTCGTCGGCCTCGGGGCGCAGGTAGCACAGGTTCTCCCGGAGCGTGCCCGCGAACACATACGCCTGTTGCGGGATCAGTACAATGCGGCGGTGCCGTGCCGCCGGGCTCATCCGGCGCCCCGCCGAGGCGCACCTCCCCGTGCCGCGGCTCGACCAGGCCCGCTAACAGCGCCGTCAAGGTCGACTTCCCGATGCCGCTGGGTCCGACGATGGCCAGGTGCTCGCCCTCGGGCACGGTGAGGTCGAGGTCGTGCAGTACCGGTTCGGAATAGCGTGCCGCCGCCTGCGGACACGGCCTCCCCGGCCAGCATGACCGCCCGCGACCGCCGGAACAGCGCCGGCAGCAGCGCCGCGAACAGGGCCGACATCACCAGCAGCGGTGGCAGCATCACGACCAGCAGCACCGGTGCCAGTAGTGCCAGGCCCGCGAGCCCGGCGACCAGGGAGACCGAGATCTGGCGGGCGCTGCGCAGCAGGCCGGCGAGCAGGTGGCGCACCCCCTCGACCTGGCCGGTCAGCTGGGTCACCGCCGCGGCGTCGCCGTGCCCGGAATCGACGGTGTCGGTCACCGCGCGTCGCAGTGTCGCGGTGACGACGTGGCGCACGAGATGGTCACGCACCGGCTCGACGAGGTTGGCCAGGTGCGGGATCAACGCCCGGTTCGCGACGGCGGCGACGAGCTGCACCCCGAGCAGCGCGGCCAGCCACTGCGTGCCCCGCCACGGTTGACCGGCGAGGAAGCCGTCGTCGAGTGCCCTGGCGAGGACCAGGCCGGTGCCCAGCGCCGGCAGGCCCTGCGCGACCGACCAGAACCAGCGTGAGGTAACCGAGCACGGCGACCAGCTCAGCGGCCGAGAGCTGGCCCCGCGCGACTCCCCACCCGGCGACGGACAGGACGACGACCTGCACCACCGGCACCAGCAGTGTGAACGACCAGGTGACCTTGCGCTGGACGGCCCAGAACCGCGCCCCGGCCGCGCGCAGCGCCGGCAGGATGGCGAGCACGCGATCCACCTCGCGCGCAAGGGTGCCGGCGGCCCGGATCGTGCGGCGGCCAGCCAGCGCGTCGACCATCCGCGCGGCGATGCCGGCCTGGGCCGCCTGGTAATCAGAGGACACATCGAACACCTTGCGGGTGAAGACGCGCAGGAGCAGGGAAAAAACTGGTGTCGCCAGCAACAGGGTGACGACGAGCCACCAATCGACCAGCGCCAGGCTGATCAGTGCGACGACGGTGATGAGAACGGAGGTGACAAGCCTGATCAGCATTGCCGGCAGTCCGCCGGCGGTGGCGGACACGCCGGCGATCTGCTGCAGCACGCCTGCGACAAGCTGCGTGACCAGGACGATCGCGAGCAGGACGACCGGCCGGCGCAACGCCGTGGCCGGCTCGCTCGTGATCGCCGTGTCGACGGCCGCGGCCAGCGCGGCGGTCGCGGTCGATACCCACGCGCCGCGTAGGGCCGCGAGCAGCAGTGCACCGGGGCGCTCCGGGTGGTTGAGCACTACCCCACCGGTGGTACTGATAACACACCTTCCGGGGTCAACGCGGGCCCGTGCTCGGGACCGCGAGTACGTTGACCAGCGGGGGTGCAGGGGCGGTTTCGCCCCGCCCCTGCACCCGGTCTCACTGACCACATCCGCCAAGACGGTGGTCAGTCTCTCCTTCAGCAACCCGCTGCTTCTCAGTTGTAGTCGGCGAGGTCGTGGTCGGTCCCGTCGACCTCCAGCAGAATCGGGTCCGGGCCGGGCGCGGTCCGGTGTCGCATGAGGTACGCCCGGAGTGCGTGGAACTGCGTGACCGGGATGACGGCGTCGGTGCCGCTGTGCGCGACGAACAGCCGCGCGGTGCTCCGGGCGGCGAACACCCGGCAGTCTCGCGGGCCAGGTGCCGGAGATCGGCTAGTACTACAGTGCTAGATCATTAGGGTCTGAAGGCGGAGGTGGCGCCGAACGTGGGCTCGGCGGGCTTGGGCTTGATGCCAGCGCCGAAAGATCGACCAGTGCAGGCCGTGGCGGATTTCTGG
>JBOHFY010000240.1:0-1943 GCA_050699895.1 Pseudonocardiaceae bacterium | reverse complement strand
GTGGTGTTGCGATGCAACTCGCGCACGATGGCCACCGATACCTGGGCCCGTTCGGCCAGTTCGCGTTGCCGCCAGTTGAGTTCGGCCAGCCTCGCATCGATCGCCCGCGCGACCGCCGCCCAGTCCTGTCCCACCTATTCCTCCGCGCTCCGCCCTTGAGCGCCGAAGAGTAGCCCCGACCACGGTTTCGGCATTCCGCACGCCATCAAGCACCGATATCAGTTCATTAAAACGATGACATCATGCTTTCAATGAGGAGTTCGGTTATGGACAGCACTAACAAGAGCGCCGGGGGTCCGGCGTTCTACACGGTCCCGGAGGCCGCCCGCGTGCTGCGGGTGACCCCGGCGACGATCTACCGCGCCATCCGGGACGACGCCTTCCCGGCGGTGCGGATCCGCACTCGGTATGTCATCCCGGCATCGGCCGTGGACCGCCTGGCGGCGGAGGCGGCGGAGTCCGGTGGGTGCGTGGACGTGGCGCAGATGGCCGCGCAGCGGCGCACCGCCCGCGAGGTGGCCCGCTCGACCGGGGGTGCGTCATGGTGACCGGCGACGAGGACACCTCGGACTACGAGGCCTTGGCCGCCGGGCTCGATCGGTGGCGGCAGGTGCCACTCGACGTGTTGAGGGATGTCGTGATGCGCCGTGGGCTGTGTCTGTGGGGTCTGTGGCCAGTGGATGAGCCGGACTGGGACGGCTGCGCATCCAGTGACCGGTGTCTCGCTGCGCGGTTGTGTGCCGGGTGCCCGGTCATCGACCAGTGCTTAGAGCTGGATCTTCGTATTGCCGGTGAGTGCACGACCGGGGTGTGGGGGGCGCTGGCTGAGGACGACCGGCGTGCACTGCACCCAGTGTGGCAGCACCACCGCCAGCAGCACGAGAGAACCGCCCAGGAAGGAGGGCCGACGCCGTGACCGTCAACCTGAGCCCGACGCAGGTGGTCGCTGCCCTGGGCGTGCTGCTCGTCCTACTGATGATGTGGTGTTCGGGCACCCGCCGGGGACGACGGGCGACTGACGGCGTTCACGGGGCGTCGCGGGTCGCGTCGCTGGCCGGGCACGTGCTCGGCACGGCCGGGGTGATCGTCGGCGCGCAGTGGGCGGCGATCACCTACGCCCCGGGCAGCGCGCTGTTCTGGGTCGTGCTCGCCCTCCCAGCGTTGATCACCGCACATGCCCTCACCAGGACAGTGACCTCGTTAGACACCCCCTATGGGCGAGGTGACCGGCGATGAGCACGCCAGGCGACGCAGCGGTGATCCCGGCGGATCCCGTGCTCGACGGCGAGCTGATCGATGACGACGACCGGCCCAGTGGCCAGCAGCACTACCGGCACGCGTCGTGGTGGCAGCGCTCACCCCGCGTACCGGCCGCGCTCACAAGCCGCGCGCACGCGGCACAAGCAACCAAAGACGCGGCCGAGACCATGGTGCGCGCACCGTGGCGGTTGGTGGTCGCGACCGGTCGAGGGACGGTGCTGGCCGTTCGGGCGTGGCGACGATGGGTGACCGTGCGTGGCTATCGGGAGGCCGCCGAGCAGTCGGAGAAGCTGGCTGATAAGTACGTCGAGATCCGTGAGCTGACCCTGCTCCGGTGGCGAGTCACAGGAGCCCTGGCCGGGACCAGTGCGACCGGCGTGGCGGTGGGCGACATAGTCTACGGCCCGCTGGTGCTGTGGATCATAGCCGTGATCGGCGCGACCGTGTTGGCGATCACCGGCCGGCGCAAGGACGGCAGCCCCGGCCGGCGCGCCGTGCTGGCCGGTCCCCGGTCGCTGACCTGGACCATGGACCCACAGGTGCTGGTCGACGCTTTCCGGGACGCCAAGCTGGTCGGCAAGGACGAGACGCTGCGGCTGGTCGAACGGGCGGGCCGGGTGGGCGATCACGGTCGACCTCCCGGCCACCCGCAAGGCCACCGACGTGATTAAGAACCGCGAAGC
>JBOHFY010000239.1:0-2409 GCA_050699895.1 Pseudonocardiaceae bacterium | reverse complement strand
TTCGACGACAGTATGTGTCGTCGAAGGCACACAAACCGTGATCTCAGTGTCTGTCGCCACCAGTATCCTCATCCTCGGCTTCATGGGCGTTCAGGCGGCACAGTTGAGCAGTCCCCGCGACGCGGTGGCTCTCATCGAGTCAGCGTTGCGGGCCGAGCGGGAGTTGACGCCCGCCGTGGCCGGCTCGCTCTACGGCCGGCTGGCGGTCGGTGCCGCCCACGCCGGGGACGCCAAAACCTCCCAACGTGCTCAGGATCGTGCTTTCGAGCTGCTGGCGTGGTCAGTGCCTGAGAACGAGCCGCCCTGGATCTACTGGTTCACCGAGGCCGACGCGCAGGCCCTCGCTGGCTGGTCGCTGCTGGCGCTGGGCCGGCCCGGCGAGGCTGAACCACGCCTGCTCCGCGCGGTCGCCCTACTCGATCCAGCATTCACCCGGGACCGCGCGGGCATGCTCTGCGACCTGGCCACCGCGCAAGTCGGCGCGGGAGCCGTGGACCGAGCCTGCGCCACCGCGAGCGAGGCCGCCTTGATCATCCGCCGCTTGGACTCACCCCGCGAACAGCGCCTACTGGCCGACTTCCGCCGCGCTGCCGCTCCCTACGCCAGCTCGGCCGCCGTACGTGAGTTCGACGCCAAACACCGAGACCTCCTCGGCACCTCACGGGCCTGACCGAAGGAGCTTTCCCCATGCTCCGGCCCGGTGGGGCGGTCAGCTCGTCGACAGGATCTTGAATAGGGCGTTGTTCACATCCGTCACCACCTGGCTGTCGACCACTCGCACCCGGCGGGCGAACACCGCCTTCGCGCTCGGCCCCATGTGATCCACCACCGCGACCTGACCCGCACCGATCGGCACACACCAGGTGCCCAGATCATCACCCGTGCCCGCCAAGACCGGCATCGTCAGCACCGTCGGAATACCTGGTTGGTCGTTGTACATGCCGTGCGAGACCACTAGCACACTGCGTGGCCGCTGCCCGGTGACTTCCCACACGTCACCGCGCCGCAGCATCACGCGGCACCATCACGCCGGACATCGTCAATCTCCTGGGCGGCGGCCTCAGCCTGGGCCAACAGTTCGTCTCGGATGGCGGAATTGGCGTCCATCCACTGCCCGTGGGCGATGCAACGACGCCGGAATGCTTCGCGTTCGATCGCCTCATGCATCCATGAGTTGATGGAGGTGCCGTCGACGACCGCCCAGTGCTTGACGGTGTCGTACAGCTGGTCGGGGAGCGCGATGGTGGTCTTCATCCCGAGGATGCTACCGGGTGGTGGTAGTGCTCGGCACTACCGCACGATGGTGTGTCGCCTGGCAGGTAGCGCGATCGACGTCCAACGGGCGCAGCCCCGGAAACGGCGACTTATCGTCCGGTCATCCTCAGCCCCAACGGCATCCACCCGACGCAACGCCTCCACCAGAGCCGCACGATGCTTCGCGGGCCTGACCGAGAAGGAGCCTTTCCCATGCCCCAGCCAACGCCGTGGACAGCACCCTCGTCAGCCCCACCCGATCAGCCGCCAGCCGCGACAGTCCCGACCCGGCATGCGACACCACACCGCGCCCACCCACTTCCACGGACAAGCCCTGGGACCACGCGGTGACATCCACCTGAAAAGTGCCTCTTATATCTGCGGTACCGAGGATCTCGAAGACCCTCATTCTCACAGCTCAGAGGCATTTTTCCGGCACCCCAAACACGCATCCGGCACAGATTTTTCACCCCCGGTGAATGACCGAGGTTAGAGCCGGGTCGTGGCGATTTGCCGGGCTGTTCGGGCGAGTTCTTGGGTGTCGGTGCCGGGTCGGGCTTCGAGCGCGGTGGCCAGTGGTGTGAGCCATTCCCGTCGGGCGGCGACGGATTGCAGGGTACTCACTGTCTCGATGGCTTGGTGGGCCAGCGCCAGCCCCCGGGGCTCGCCGGCCCGTACGTGGATCTCGGCGAGGAGGAGTTCGGCGACTGTGCGGCCTCGGCGGTAGTGGCCCTCACCGTAGACACGTACCGCGCTGGCGGCGAACCGCTCAGCGGCATCGAGCCGGCCCAAGTCCCGCTGAATCCCGGCGGTGACGAAATCGGCGCCCGCGCGCTCGAAAGCATCGTGCGGCTCCCACCCGTCGTTGGCTTCGGCGAGGTAGCGGGTGGCCTCGTCGGTGCCGCTCATGCGGGCGTAGGCGGTGGCGGAGGTCCGGGCTAGCCGCGCGGTGAGGGTCGGTAGTCGGGAGTCATCGGCCTGCGGGCGGAGCTGGAATCGCCCGAGTTGGAGTAGCTTGAGCGCGTGGTTGGGGTGCCCGGTGCGGACCAGTGTTACTCCGGCGTGCCAGGCGGCGTTAGCGATCCCGTAGGTGTCTCGGCTCTTACCGGCCAGGTGTAGGGCTCGGGTGAAGTGGCCGGTCCCGTCTAGCCCGGA
>JBOHFY010000238.1:0-2264 GCA_050699895.1 Pseudonocardiaceae bacterium | reverse complement strand
GGCGGCGCTGCGCTAGTGCTGCCCGCCGCCGTGTGCGCTCAGTTCGGTGATCACATGGTCGGGGTGGTCGAGCCAGACCCACTGCCGCGCTTGGCCGGTGGCGGTGACGCCGAAGCGGTCGCGGTCGGGTCGGCCCAGTGCACGCCACTGGGTGTAGGCGGTGTCGAGGGTCTCCCACAGTGGGCCCTCGGCGGCGACGTGGGTGGTGCCGTCACTGGTGGTGAGGGCGAAGGTGGACCCGTCGGCTCCCTGGCCCCAGGTCTGCGGGCCGGTGCTGTTGTCATCGGGGGTGAAGCCCACTGGCGCTGGCTGGTAGCGATCCGCACGCCGCCGGCCGGGCGGTGCCCTTGTTGCGTCACGCTGTGGACAGCTTCGGCCCTGACTATGCTCGGAGCCGGGCGCTGTACCTGCCGGCTCTCGCCGGGGCGCATGCGATCGCCGGGGACCTGGACACCGCCGTCAGTGTCGGCCACCAGGCCGTCGACGCGGTGACGGCGGTGCACTCCGCCCTGGCCTATGACCAGCTGCGCGTCCTGGACACTGCGCTGGAACCCCTGCACACCAGCACCGATGTCGCCGAACTCCGCGACCGTCTGGCCACTACCGCAGCGTGAGGGGGAGGAAGGCGCCAGACCGACAACGGCCCCCGCCGCGTTACTCACGAGGCGGGGGAGCGGGCCTCAACCGAGGGCCGGCCGGGGGTTTACTTCCCTCGCGGGTGGGAGTCGCCCCGGGCAGTGGAGTCCGCAAGGAGTGCCGAGGGCGTCGCTCTACCGAGGGGCTGGATTGTGCGCGGGCCGGTCGAGGGGGGGAGTTGCCAGCGGTGGTCGCTGTCGGGGTGGTCGTACCAGACGTACTGCTCAGTGGGGGTGGCGGTGATGCCGAAGCGGTCGTAGTTGGGGCACCCGGCGTGCCGCCAGAACTCGTGGGCTTCCTCGACGCGGTCCCACAGCCTGCGCGGGCCGGACTGTCTGATCAGGAAGCCGCCGTTTTCCGGCGTGTGCCACGCTTGGGCACCGGAGCCGTCCGGCGCTTCGAGCTGGAGGCCGACGTCCCCGTCCGTGGCGTAGGTGTGCCGCCACGTCACCTCCGGTAGGTGCCATTGCATGACGAAGCCGACGTGGTCGTCCCATCGCAGCAGTTTCGGGTCGACGTCGCTGACCGAGTCCACCGCGCCGTCGGCTAGGGTGAACCGTGGTGGTGGCGACGGGAACGTGTCCACGGCGGGCCGCAGCGGCATGAAGCTCGCGTACCCGGGCAGGAACCGCCCGGTGGCCACCCCGTCGTCGTTCATCCTCAACCGGACCACCGTGCCCCCCCACGGACCGCGCACATCAGCCATGATGATCGCGCCGGGCGCGGCCTGTGCCAGCCATGCCGGGGGGATGGCCAGCACGGAGCAGGTGGCGATGATCCGGTCGTAGGGGGCGCCCGGCGGGTAGCCGTCCGCGCCGTCCGCGGTGGCCAAGGTGGGGGTGTAGCCGCTGGCGGCTAGTCGCTCGCGGGCCAGCTCGACCAGGTCGGGGTCGATGTCCACGCTGGTCACGTACTCGCTGCCGAGCCGCTCACACAGCAGCGCGGCGTTGTAGCCGCTGCCGGTGCCGATCTCCAACACTCGGCGGCCGCCGGTGACGTCCAGCGCCTCCAGCATGGTCAACAACAGCGAGGGGAGCGTGGACGAGCTGGTGAACCTCGGGTAGCTGCCCCCCTGGCGGGACGGCACCTGGATCACCTTGGTGATCAAGCTCTCGTTGCTGTAGACGGCGGCCAGCCACCGGGCGCGCTGCTGCTCGTCGGCCGCGCTGACCACTGGTCCCGCGCCCAGCTCGGGGTAATAGCAGGGCACATACGGGTGCCGCCAGGTGCGTCGGTACACCGCTTGCCACTGCGGGCTGCGCAGTGTCCCGTCCACCGTGAACCGATCGGCCAGCTCACGCAGCCGGAACCGCGCGGTCTCCCGCTCCTGGGGGCTCAGTTCGGTGACGTCGGTCAGCACAGCCGGTCTCCTCTGGCGAGCAGGTCGGCCAGCGCCGACGTGATGGGCAGGTCCAGGGCCTCTTCGAGCCAGCCGTAGGCGCCCGCCGGGTTGCACTCAAACATGATCCACTTCCGGTCCGGGGTGATCACGAAATCGAATGCGCCGAAGGATGAAGCGCGTGGGTTCCGAGATTCTGGGAGGGGTTTTCTCTGGAACCTGTTCATGGTTGGTCTCTTAGTTGCGTGCGGGGGTGTGGGTTCATGGGAACTTAGCGTGGGATGACGGT
>JBOHFY010000237.1:0-11005 GCA_050699895.1 Pseudonocardiaceae bacterium | reverse complement strand
GCATGACCCAGCGTGTGCCCGTAGTTGAGCACCTCCCGCAGGTGGGATTCCCGCAAGTCAGCGGCCACCACGTCGGCCTTGACCCTGATCGCGCGGCTGATCAGCTCCTCCAGCACCGGTCCGGCGGGATCCAGCGCGGCGGCCGGGTCGGCCTCGATCCGCTCCAGGATCACGGGATCGGCGATGAACCCCGCCTTGACCACTTCGGCCATTCCGGCGACGAGCTCGGCACGCTGCAGCGTCGGGAGAGTCGCGAGGTCCACCAGCACGGCACCGGGTTCATGGAACGCGCCGACCAGGTTCTTGCCCGCGTCGGTGTTGATCCCGGTCTTACCGCCGATCGCGGCATCCACCATTGCCAGCAGCGTGGTGGGCACCTGCACCACCCGGACCCCGCGCAGCCAGGTAGCGGCGACGAACCCGGCGAGATCGGTCACCGCCCCGCCGCCGAAGCCGACCACGGTGCCGGTGCGGTCCAGGCCCATCTGCCCGAGCGCGTCCCAGCAGAATCCCGCCACCGCCAGCGTCTTGCCGTCCTCGGCGTCGGGTACCTCAATGCGGTAGACCCGCGAACCGAAGTACTCCAGCACGGCGCGCAGCGCCTCCGCTGGCTCGACCAAGGTCGGCTGGTGCACGATCGCCACGGCTCCGCTGCCCACCGCATCCAGCAGCTCAGCCCGCAGATACCGTCCGACGATGACGTCGTAGGGCCGCGCCGTCGCCACCCGGATCCTCGTCGGCTCGGTGTCACTGACCTGACCCGGCTCGCCGGTCTCGCTCATGTCACTACCTCTCGCGTCCACGAGGGCAGCATCCCATGGACCAGGTAGCTCACCGCGACATCACTGGCGCATGGTCAGCAGTACCTCAGCCGCCACGTCGCTCGCGGAACGACCAGTCGTCAACACCACGGCGCTGGACACCGCTTCATAGATCGGACGCCGCTCGGAGAGTAACCGCCGAAGATGCGCCCGGGGGTTAGGGAGCAGCCACGGGTGCAGGGTGACCAGCCCCTCCCGGCGGAGCAGCTCGGTGAGTTCCACATCAAGGAACACAATATGGAACGGTTTCAGTTGTTCTTGAATGGCCGGGTTCAGCGGCGTGCCGCCACCAAGAGCGAGCACTCCCGTATGGTCCGCGAGAACAGTACCGATAAGCCGGCACTCCAGGTCGCTGAATGCCTCTCGACCCAGCTTGACGACCAGCTCGCCGGCCGGCAGACCGCACTCATTCTCTACGTCATCATCGAAGTCTCGAAACGAGACACCCAGTTCGCCCGCCACCAGCTGCCCCACAGTACTCTTCCCAGAGCCCGGTGGACCGATGAGGATCAGGGCTGGACCGCTCACCGGGTGCCCAAACCGGTCGCCCCCTGAGTCAGTCTTCGGCCCACACGTCGGGTGCTAAGCCCCACCCCTAGCGCGCGCCGGAGGCTGGCAATGATGCTCCGGTCGTCCGTCATGGTTCCTCCGTTGATCCCGGCGAGTCACCATAGAACCACCAACCTCTAGGCGCGCCGCGAAGGGGCTGGCCCGGTAGCCACATGTGCGGCGAGCGGGTGCGGCGGGATGTCCGCGCCTCAGCAGTGGCGAACGGCGTCCTGGTAGGCGCGGGCGTTGCGGGTGGTCTCGGGCAGGGCGTCGCCGCCGAACTTCTCCAGCGCGGCGTCAGCGAGCACGAGCGCGACCATCGCCTCGGCCACCACGCCCGCGGCGGGCACCGCGCACACGTCAGAGCGCTGGTTGATCGCCACGGCCGCCTCGCCGGTCGCGATGTCCACTGTGGCCAGCGCGCGGGGCACTGTGGAGATCGGCTTCATCGCCACCCGGACCCGCAGCACTTCGCCGTTGGTCATGCCGCCCTCCAGGCCACCGGCCCGGTTAGTGCGCCGCACCACACCGTCGGGACCGGGCTCCATCTCATCGTGCGCCGCGCTGCCCCGCCGACGCGCCGTGGCGAACCCGTCGCCCACCTCGACGCCCTTCATGGCCTGGATGCCCATCAGCGCGCCAGCCAGCCGAGCGTCCAGCCGCCGGTCGGCGTGCACGAACGAGCCCAGACCCACCGGCAGCCCGTACGCCACCACCTCGACCACACCGCCCAGCGTGTCACCGTCGCGCTTCGCCGTGTCCACCTCGGCGATCATCGCGGCGGAGGCCTCCTCGGAGAACGCGCGCACCGGGCTGGCGTCGACCCGCTCCAGGTCACCAGGCCCGGGCAGCACGCCCTCGGGGGCCTCCACCCGCCCCAGCGACACCACATGGGAGAGCACCTCGACACCCAGCGCCTGGCGCAGGAACGCCTTGGCCACGGTGCCCAGGGCGACCCGGGAAGCGGTCTCCCGGGCGCTGGCCCGCTCCAGCACCGGCCGGGCGTCGTCGAAGCCGTACTTCGTCATCCCAGCCAGGTCGGCGTGCCCGGGCCGGGGCCGGGTCAGGGGGGCAATGCGGGACTGCGCGGCGAGCACATCCGGGTCCACCGGGTCGGCCGCCATCACGGTCTCCCACTTGGGCCACTCGGTGTTGCCGATCCGGATCGCCACCGGGCCGCCCAGGGTCCGACCGTGCCGGATCCCCCCGAGCAGCTCCACCTCGTCGGCTTCGAACTTCATCCGCGCCCCACGCCCGTACCCGAGCCGGCGGCGAGCCAGCTCCACCTGCACGTCCTTGGAGCTCACCTCGACCTCGGCGACCATGCCCTCCAGCACGGCGACGAGGGCGGGCCCGTGCGACTCCCCGGCGGTGATCCAGCGCAGCATAACGCCATCGTGCCACGGGTCGCCGCGTTCCCGGCCTCGCCGACGCGACGGCGCGTCTGGACGCCTTCTCCCACCTCGAAATCGTTTTCCGCTTTCATCTCACCGACTTTCATCTCACCGACCCGACCGACCTCAACCTTGGCGCACGCCGGCCACGAGACACCCCGGACTGACCCGAAGTCGGCATCCGCGGAAGAACTCGCGTCTAAGACCTCACTATGATCTCGGACATGACGACGCCATCGCGGCAGCAGCTCCGCGAGTGGTCCGCCGCGCTCACGCTCGGCCCACTGGAACCGGCCGACCCGCGGTACGTCTCGCTGGCAGACACCGGCCGGGCCGCTGTCGATGAGCTGATGACGACAATCGATCTGGCGCTGGACTCCACCACCCAGCTGCTCTCCGGCCCGTCCGGCTCCGGTAAGACCACCGAGCTGCTCCGGCTGCGGGGCAAGCTGGAGCGCGCCGGCTTCCACGCCGCGATCTTCGACATCGGCGCTTACGTCAACGAGTCCTCGCCGATCGACGTCACCGAGTTCCTCATCGCGCTGGCCCTGGGCGCGCACGACACGCTCGGCGCACCCGAAGCGGAGGGCGGGCCAGGGTTCGTCGGCAGGCTGCGCCGCCTCCTGGACCGCCTCAAGATCACCGTTGAGGTCCCCGGCCTGTCCGCCAGCGTGTCGCGGGACAGCCTGGGACTCGAGGCGATGGGCGCGTCGGTCGAGGTCGAGCTGCAGCGCGAGCTGAAAAGCAGTGAATCGGTCGTGACGGAGCTGCGGCGCAAGCTCACCTACCACATCGGGCAGCTGTACGAGGAGGTCAAGGACTTCCTCAGCACTCTGCTGCCCACCGACGACCCGGGCCTGGGCTCGGTACTCATCGTGGATGGCCTGGAAAAACTGCGCGGCACCAGCGAGAACGACATCGCGGTGCAAGAGTCGGTGCAGGCGCTGTTCGTCGCGCACGCCGGCAAGCTCAAGTTCAGCTCCCACCACATGATCTACACCGTGCCCACCTACCTACAGTTAACCTCACCTGGGGCGCTGCCCTTCGACTCCCGGGTAGTGCCGGTCCCGGTGCCACACGTCCGGCCGCGCCCCGGCCAGGCCGCGGACACCGTCGCCACGACGCTCGCGGAGCTGCGGGAGGTCGTCTCCCGCCGGCTCCCGGTCGATGAGATCTTCGCCGGCAAGCAGGTCGATACGATTATCGAGGCGTCCGGGGGCCACCTGCGCGACCTGTTCACGCTGCTGCGTCAGGTGGTCAACCTCATGCTCCGCAGATCGCTGGTGCCGCCGCTGCGCGACGAGCACGTGGAGGAGGCGATTGCCCTGGTGGCGCACGACTTCCTGGCGATGACGGCGGAGCAGGAGGCGTTCCTGCGCCGGGTGGCCGCCGGGGACGGCACGGTTCGGCCCGCGGAGTCCGAGGTGCAGCTCATGGCCCGGCTGCTGCAGAGCCACATGCTGCTCGGCCACCTCAACGGCCAAGACTGGTACGAGGTGCACCCGCTGGCCAGGAAGGCGCTCGGCCTGCCGTGAGCGAGCAGCGGCAGGCGGCCCGGAGCCTGCACCGGGATGTCGAGGCCGTCTGGGAGCGGCTCCGGGCGGAGTTCGTGCTCCGCGACGGGTTCTGGCTGGCGGTGCTGTTCGGCGCCCAGGCCCCGGATGTCGCCGAGCTGGTGGCCCGCACTCGCGACCAGGCCCGCATGCGGGTCAAGCACGTCGTCCCCCTCACCTTGACCCAGCGCGCGGGCGAGGCCGCAGTGCTCAGCCGGCTACTCGCCCCGCATCCAGCCGGCCTCGCGGCGACTTGGGTGCTCGACGGCGAGGCCAGCACGGCCGATCGGCTGCGGCTGTGGTCCCGGATGCTGCGGCGGCTCAACGAGAAGCGCGACGCGCTGGCCGCCGTGCACCCGGCCGCGCTGATACTGGCCTGCCCGGCCGGTTCGCTGCCGCTGGTCCGCGACACCGCCCCGGACCTGTGGTCGGTCCGCAGCCTCACGGCGACGCTCAACACCGCCGCCAAGGCCACCTCAGCCGCACCCGCCATGCCCGACGCTTCGCCTCCGGGTCGCGGTGAGCTCACGCCGGTACCGGGCGAGCCTATTCAGTCCTCGCCTGAGGTAAGGGCGCTGCTGAAGCAAGCCGCAAGCGCGTTAAAGTCGGGCCACCTCGGCCTCGCGATAAACGCGAGCCTCGGCGCGCTTAATGCTGCGGCGAGCCCGGAGGACGAGCTGCTCGCGCACGCCTGGCTGGCCCAGGTGCGGGCCAAACAGGACGAGCCGGTGGAGGCCGCCCGGCATGCCCGGATCGCTCTGGAAAGCCGGCGGCCGCTCGAGCTGGATACCACGGTGGCGCTGCTGGAGATCCTGTCCAGCTCACTGGATAGCGAGATTGCGCTCGAGGCCGCCACAGCCGTGGTGGAGCTGCACCGCGAGCTGGTGCAGCGCTCCCCAGACTCGCCCACCGCGCTGCGCGACCTCTCGGTCTCCCTCGACAAGGTCGCCGGCATCCAGCAGGAACGCGGCCAGCTCGACGACGCCCTGGCCGCCTACACCGAATCCCTGCACCTGAGCCGCCGCATCCTCACCACCTACGGCGAGACCCCCCAATCCCTCCGCGACCTCTCCATCTCCCAGAACAAGATCGCCGGCATCCAGAAAGAACGCGGCCAGCTCGACGACGGAGACCGTTCCGGGTCTGGCGGATGATGATTCGCCTAAACCACAAACCCCCGAGCCCGCTCCAAGAAATCCCGCACCGCTGGCACCTCGCCGTGCGGCTTCATCCGGAGGTAGAGGTCGCGGAGACGGCCAGCTCCTCGGGTCGAGTCCAGGGTCTCGGCCAAGTCGATCGACTGCATGCCCAGCCCGGCAGCCGCATCAAGGTCCCGCTGCTTGCCCGGCCGGGTCAGGGCGTCGGCCAGGCGAGTCGTGTAGATCTGCCTGTCACGGACAAATGATTCGCTGAACTGGGTGACTCCGTCGGTGAGCATCTCGGCCGCTCGATCTGCCTGGCCAAGTTGCAGGAGACAATCCCCGGTTTGGACTGCGATATACGCCGGACCCAGCCAGTACAACCAGGGTGGGTCGTCGTCAGGTCTGAGCTGTTCGACCTGGGTGCGAGCCTGGGAGATCGCGGCCGTACAGGTCGAGGTGTCACGCAGCGCAGCGAAGGCATATGCCTGCTGGATGTGCAGCTCAGCGAGCAGGGCTGGTGTTGCCCGCCCCCGCGTACCGGCCAACGCGGTCTCGATCAGCGTCACGGCTTCTGCGGGTTGTCCCTGGCGGGTGGCCTGGTTGGCCATAAACGCCAGGATGTGGGCACCGAATGGCCGGTCATCGGCGGTATGGGCGGCACGCAGGCCCGCGACGCAGTAGCGCTGCGCTCGCCCGTAGTCCCCGGCGTCATAGGCCGCCCAACCACACAGCTGTCCCAGCTCGGCGAGCACCATGTGCAACGCCCGGCCGGTGCGCTCGTCATACCGGGCCTGGTCGAGCAGCCCGGCGACCCACCCGAACGTCTGCTGAGCCATCGGGAACACGCTGCCGCCGCCGGCCACGTCATCCATCCGGCGCAGCTCCGCGACCATGACGCTGAACCGCCCGGCCAGCTCGCCCGACACCCGGCGCCCCGCCAACCCGGACACCAGCGGCCCCGGCTCGTGCACCAACCACTGGTGCGCCGGAGCGGTCAACGCCGGGCCGCTCAGGGACACGAACACGCGCCGCTTCACCCAGCCACCACCACCGCTCAGCACGACCGCCACCTCGACGGTACCCCGGTGGCTCCAGGGAGCGACGAGCACGGGATCGTCGGCGATCTCGTCGCGGGTGTCCACGCCAGGCGCCTCCTGCCCAGCTAGCGGCTCAAGTCCCTGGTCCGTGGCGGCGCGCTGCTCCTCCGGCGGCAGCCGGAACCACAGCAGCTCGGCCGGGATGCGCAACGCCCGAACCCAGTGGTGCAAGGTGTCGAGGTGGCGAATCGGTGCGCCGGTCTCAATCCGGCTGATTTGAGCCTGGCTCAAGCCCAGCCACTGGCCGAGCAGGGTTTGCGAGATGCCGCTGGGGCCATAGACCGCGTAGTGGTGGGGGTGCGTGCGGTAGGCGCGGGATATCCAGCCGATGTGCTGGGCATCGAAGGCCTGCCGGAACCGCTCGGCCCGCCAGAACCCGGCGGGCACCTGGGGCGGGGCGAGGAGCTTGCCCCGAGAGGCCCGCTGGCAGCGGGCGCACTGGGGCTCGCTGTTGTCCGCGGCCAACTGTGTGCCGCAGCGGCAGTAGCGGTGCCGTGCTGGTCTCAATCCCACGATGCCCCCCATTCGATCCACACCAATTCCGGGCGAGTTTAACGGATTGCCATCGCCCATGATCCGGGCGCCACGGGAGAGTGAGGTTTCCTCGCATTCGGTCGGTGCATACTCCTATCCACCTTCCGGCATACAGAATAACTCAGATACAGGCCAGCCGCGGAACCATTACCTCACAACGGGTTCCGGCGGGCTGTCCAGGCGGCGCCGCGAACGATGGTTTCCTTGACCAGTGCGGCGGCGCGCCCAGTGAGCACCCCGTCGCGCGGAGAGTCGTCGGCGTGCAGGAACTGGACCACGCCGTCCCGGCGACCGAGGCTGAGGCAGTGGATCAGGTAGCGAAACCGCAGCGGCGCCGCGCCGCGCCCCGCCAACCGGGACGCGATCACGTCGGCCGCGTGGCGGCCGGCCGGAATCGCCGTCGCGCATGCCATTCGCAACTGCCTGCCATCCGGCCCGCGCACCGCCGCGGCATCACCGACCGCGTAGACATTAGGGTGGGAAAGCGAACGCAATGTGTCATCAACCAGGACGCGCCCGCGTCCGTCGACGCTCAGTCCCGCCTCGCGAGCGAGCGAGAGCACCCGGAAACCCGTGGTCCACAGCACGGCGTCGGCGCCGAAGCCCATGCCGTCGGCGAGCACCACACCATCTGGATGCACCTCCACGACCTTCGCGTCCTCGCGCACGTCGATGCCTAACTGGTCGAGCACCCGCCGCAGGTGCTCTCGGGCGCGAGGCGACAGCCATCCGCCCAGTTCGTCTCCGGTCAGCAAGCGCACTCGTAAACTGGGGTAGCTTTCGGCCAGCTCGGTGGCCGCCTCGATACCGGTCGCCCCGCCGCCGACGACGCCGAGCACGGCCCCCTCGGCCGCCAGCGCCGACACCCGCGAGCGAAGTTCCTTCGCATCGTCGAATCCGGCGACCGTGAGAGCGTGATCGGACACGCCCGCGACGCCCTCAACATCGGCCGTGCTGCCGAGCGCGTATACGAGCGTGTCGTATCCCAGAACGTGCGGTCCATCCGGTTCATCGATGCACACTTCGTTACCATCCGGATCAACAGACCGCACCCGCCCGAGGACGAGCTCAACGCCCGTACCGCGCAACGCATCCCGCAGCATCAGGTCGGGCACTCGTTGCCCGGCGGCAACCTGGTGCAGCCGCACCCGTTCCACGAACCCCGGCGCCGCGTTGACCAAAGTCACCCGGGCCTCGGCTGGCCGGAGTTGACCGGACAGCCGCATCGCCGCAGTGAGCCCCGCGTAGCCGGCACCGATAACCACAATGCGATGAGTCACCGACCGTCTCCTTCCGCGCACGGCGGCCATACCCATCAAGGCGCCGCCGTCGATTGATGATGTGTCACCACGTGAACCGACCAGCTCGCCGATTCATGACACAGCCGGGACGAAACCGGTGGTGCGCTCTGTCACATTTGTGCGGAGATGAACGACAGCTTGTCCGGATTGGCGATGGTGCGCACGGCCCCGACGCGGCCACCGGTCACCTCCAGCACCATCACCGCGAGCACACGCCCGCCGGCCGCACCCAGGATGCCGGGTTGCCCGTTCACCTCAGCTATCACTATCTCCAGCCCCGGCAACGGCCGCGACATCCAGCCAGTCAGGTAGCGCGCGACCTGCTCGGCGCCCCGGACCGGGCGTCGAGCGGCAGCGGCCTTCCCACCGCCGTCGGCCCAGGCGACGACATCGGCGGCCAGCAGGCGCTCCAGCCCGGCCAGGTCCCCGCCCCGCGCGGCGGCCAGGAAGCGTTCGGCGATCCGGCGCCCCTGATCCCGCGAGGCGTCGAACCGCGGCCGTTCCGTTCCCACGCGAGCTCGGGCACGCCGATACAACTGCTGCGAATTCGCCTCCGTCAGACCCAGAATGTCCGCGATTTCCCGGTGGCTGTAGGCGAACGCTTCTCGCAGCACGAACACCGCCCGCTGCGCGGGGGTCAGCCGTTCCAGCAACACGAGCAACGCCAGCGAAACGGATTCCCGCTGCTCGGCGGTTTCCATCGGGCCGAGTGGAGAATCCGCGGTCAGCACCGGCTCCGGCAGCCAGGGACCGACGTATTCCTCCCGGCGAGCACTGGCCGAGGTCAGCCGGTTGAGGCACAGGTTCGTCACGACCTTCGCCAGCCACGCCGCTGGCGTCATGACCGCGGCGCGATCGACACTGTTCCACCGCAAGAACGTGTCCTGGACCGCATCCTCAGCCTCACTCGCCGAACCAAGCAGGCGATAGGCCAACGCGAACAACCGCGGCCGCGCAGCCTCGAACTCCCGCACCTCATCCGGCACCGCTGGCACCCGACCGACCATACGGTCCCCACCCGCCGGCCGTCAGCGCCCTCGATACACGCTGGAGCGGTGGTCGATGTCGAGGACCTGGACCGTGCGGCGGTCGAGATCGACACGGTAGATCACGCGATATGTGCCCCGCCGTGCACCCAGGCAACCTGCGAACGGCCCGACCAAGGGCTTGCCCACTCGCAGCGGGTCCTCCGCCAGCGGTCCGTCAAGGAAATCCAGTACGGCCGCCGCCTCCGGCAACCGCTCCGCCGCTGATCTAACGCTACCGGTGCGCTATTATGGCGCTGTGGCGACGATTCAAGTGCGTGATGTTCCGGAGGACGTGGCGCAGACGTACCGGCGTCGGGCGCAAGCATCGGGCAAGTCGCTGCAGTCCTACATGCGCGAGCAGTTGATCGCGATGGCGCGACGCCGCGACAAAGCCGAGATGATGGCGGTGGTTGAGCAGGCGCTCGAGCAGGATCCGGCACCCGGATTGAGCGAGGACACGATCCGCGCCGGGCTGCGGGAGTTGCGGGGTGAGTGAGTATGTCGTCGATGCATCTGTTGCCGTGAGCGCGTTAGGCAGCAAGGATGCTGTCGGCCTCGCGGCGCACAAGCGGATTGCGGAGGCGACCTGTCATGCGCCTCATCTCCTCGACGCCGAAGTGGGTCACGTCCTGAGGCGCGGCGAACGCGCCGGAGAGATCAGCGAGCAGACCGCGCGCGCCGCACTGCGCGCGCTACCGGAAATGATCGACTACCGCTATCCGCACACGGGACGCTTAGCGGCGCTCGCCTGGGATTTGCGAGGCACGATCACCTTTTACGACGCGCTGTACGTCGCGCTGGCCACGGTGTTGGACGTGCCGCTGCTTACGGCGGACGCCAAGCTCAACAAGGCCCCTGGTCTGTCGTGCCGAGTAATGTTGATCAGCTGACTGTCATCCGGCCTCGACGGGTTGCGGGACGGTTGAGTTGCCCCCTACCCGAGGTTGGGGAACGACCCGGGCGGCCGGCTTGTCCTCGCGCGTCACAGGTCGGGCGGCGGGGTGCTCAACCAGGGCGAGTACCCGGGAGGCCATGAACCGCGCGGTGCGCACCGGTGTGCCACCACGGGTGACCTCGGTGACCTCCACGATGCCGCGACCGTGGGTGATCTCCACCCGCCGGCCATTGCGGGTGGCCTCGATCTCGTAGGTCCGGGTGGTGCCACCGGCGTCGATGACGATCTCGGTGCGATCACCCTTCATGACTTGCCATCCTTTGTATCCAGGGTCCGGGCCGAGCGTGCTGGTCGCCTCGCGGCGAAGAGCGCACCGCAGCTTCAGCCGAACGATCATCCGCGGCGGCGATTGATATGGACCCGGGGACACAGCACGCCCAGCCCGGACGTCCGGTACAACCACCCATCCACCTCGAACATTCCGGAAGGACGTCACGTCTACCCTCAGTGACAGGTGGGCTGGTAGGCAGGTCGGGGATGAGCCGGGCCCAGTCCGCCCGGCTGGGAGCCCCGATGATGCGGCAGAGCCGGTCGGTGACCCGGAGCACGTCCGTGCGGTGGGATGGGGTGGGGTAGGCGACGGCGGCCCCGAGGCGTTTTCCGGGGCGCGAGCTCGGGGCCGCCGTCGCGG
>JBOHFY010000236.1:0-5009 GCA_050699895.1 Pseudonocardiaceae bacterium | reverse complement strand
GCGCGTGGTGGAGCCGGCGGCCGATCTCGCCGTCGCGCTCGCCGTCGCCTCGGCGGCCGGCGACCTGCTGCTGCCCCCGCACACGGTGGCCATCGGCGAGGTCGGCCTGGCCGGCGTGGTCCGCCAGGTGACCGGGCTCCGCCGGCGTTTGGCCGAGGCCGCCCGGCTGGGCTTCCGGCACGCGCTCGTGCCCCCAGAAAACGGCGCGGAAAGCGGCCCGCGCAATGCCCCAGACGGTGCTGCCCCGCCGGCCGGGATGCGCCTGCACATGGTGGCCGACCTGGGCGCCGCGCTGCGCTGGCTGCGTCCGTGACCGCGAAATGTTCTCCGAAACTGAGGCAGCGCGACTACCGGTGGTGGCCAGGCGTCTGGAGGCGAAGGTCGAACGGATCTTCCACCCGGACTCGTGTGGTTACGTGCGTCCCGATCAAGGAAGGGAGCTTGATGTAGGTAGAGTGTCGTGACGTGGTGCTGTGCGGGCGGTGGAGGTAGGCCCTCCTGAACCTCCCTACGAGGCAGGGTCCCGGCAAAGTCCTGTTTCCGCAGGTAGGCAGCAGTTTGAGCGAGCGCTCACGCACATAGCCTGAGACTCGGCGGGTGTGGTTGAGCCCGTCAGCAAGGTGCACCGCCACGTCAGATCGCGCCAGCGTCACTGGTTCGCTCCGTCCTTCGGTCTCGCTGCCCGGCGTAACTGCAGGTCATAGCTGTTCTCGCGACTTTGCCGGGACCCTGCCCTACGGGGGGGCGGTTCCAAACCGCCCACTGCTGCGTTAGTTGAAGCCTGTTGTGGTGAGCGAGTGGGAAAAGGCCGCTACTGCCGTGTCCGTGGGTAGGGTCTCATGATTGTCGGAGCCGGCGGTCAAGTGATGTGACCTGCGGACACGGTGTGATGCTGTACTTCGGGTGGTCAGTTGGTGGGTTCGGGGGTGCTGCGCGTGGTGGAGGGCAGGCCCCTGGCCTGCCCGTAGCTCCTGCCCGGAGGGGCCGTGGAGGCTCGCAGGTCAAGGGTGGCGCTTGCGTCACATCGCGTGCGACGCCGAAGGCGCCCTTGACCTGGGAGGGACGGCCCCGCAGGCTGCGCAGCACCCCCGAACCCACCCACGGAAACAACACAATAACCCTATACAGTATCAACATATGCTAATGGTACTATACATTGATCGGAAGCGAGAGGTTTAAGGTTCCACCTTGTGGGTGACTACGCGAGCCTCTAGTTATACTGTTACCCTGCGATTGTGAGTCAATGGAGGGAAATAGCTGAGATTTCTACTTAAACGGTTTGGTGGCGTGCCGGTCTGACGCTCAGTGCTCTTTCTAAGGATGCTAGCGACAGGGAGGCGTGCTATGTGTAATAATACGAGAATTCCCCTCTGTGTCCTGGAAATCTAATTTCAGATTCAAGAAGATCGCGTACGCGGTCGAGCTACCGCTCGGCGGGAGTTGTGGTTAGCGCCTCCAGCATTAGCGACTCAGTGATACCGCGTGCCTGCAACCGGCTGGCGTTAAGCCGGTGTCGTAATAAGAAGGCTGAAGCGTACGGACTGGTGTGGGACCGGCGGACCGCGCAACTGCTGGGTTAGCGGGTATAGGTCTAGTCTCAACGAGAAGGGCGCTGGTTTGCCGGGATCTGTGGATAAACAGTATGCCACCGATGACGTGACCAGCGCGCCAGACACGACATGAGGAAGGATACCGTGATGAGCGGATTTGAGGACGGCGTCGATGCTGCAGTTGGATCTGGCAGCGCTGGCAAATATGGTTTCTGGTTCTTCAGGGGTGACCGAGCGGTGAAGACCGACAAGGACGGCAATACCATAGCCAAGCACGTGGCTGACATCACCGTAGAGTGGCCCGCCTTCAAGGATTCCATCTTCGCCGCCGGAGTCGACGCTGCATTGTACTCCGGTAGCGGGTTCTGGTTTTTCAAGGGCAACCAGACGGGAAGGACCGACCTTGACGGCCTGCATTTCGCCAAGGGTCCGGGTAATATCACTGACCCGGGGAACTGGCCTGCACTCAGCGGCACCATCTTCGCCGACGGAGTCGACGCCGCAGTCGAATCCGGGGACTCTGGCAAGTGGGGTTTTTGGTTCTTTAAAGGTAACCAGGCGGTGAAGACCGATAAGGACGGCAATACCATAGAAAAGCACGTGGCTGACATCACCGTAGAGTGGCCCGCCTTCAAGGATTCTATCTTCGCTAGTGGGGTTGACGAGGCGTTGTATTCCGGTAGCGGGTTCTGGTTTTTCAAGGGCAACCAGACGGGAAGGACCGACCTCGACGGCCTGCATTTCACCAGGGGTCCGGGTAATATCACTGACCCGGGGAACTGGCCTGCGCTTAGGGGAATCTAGCTATCATCTCCGACGTCGCGAACCTATAAGAGGCCCCGATAATAATGGTGGCGAGAACGACGGATTATTCTAATCTAGCGGTTATGTGAGGCCCCACATCCGAGACCACTCCACCGAGGCCGCAACCCCAATAATCTTGCTCTCGCCACCATTACTATCGGGACTCCACTAGCGGGATCGTGAGGTCAAACAACAAGTGCGATACTGGCTTGACCGAGAGCTGAGGGCTCGTAAGCTGGCCCGCGCATCGGGCAGTTCCTACTCTGCCCGCTGCTACTTCGATGTGAGTCCTCGCGAAAGTCCTTAGGTTAACAAGTCGGTGTCGTCCCACCACCACATTGGGCTGCTCAGCGTCGCCGCCACTCCTTCAACACGCTATTCGGAGATGATCATCCGTCAAGATAAAGTCCTGACGGCCCTGAAGGGAGAGTCTTACATATGGCACATGTGGCAGAGCAGTACCCAGTTGAGAACGAACCGTCAGCTCCCCTCTTCGTCACTGGTCTGTACGGCGACAAGAATGGGTCTCCGTGCATCAACGTCTATTCCAAGAGCTCCGCGCTCTTGAAAAAGCCTGTCTGGTCATGGAGTCCAGTCACTGACGACACGCTGACGGGTGCCCAATGGAAAGACCTGCGACAAAGCCAGTCGATAACGGAAGTCAAGTGGGCTGATGGCGGGAAAAAAGTAGTAGGACTACTAGGCGATTACATCATTCTGGTCTCCGTGCCCAAAGATAATCAGCACAAGCCCCATCTCGTGTTCGCAACAAAAATGTGTGATGCGCCGGGTGCGCACTCTGTAGAGGTGATTCCCGACAACAGGATCGCCGTCGCCGATACTGGAAAAACAGTCGGTAACGCCGGGGTTCAGGTATACGCCATTGGCAGTCAACGGCTGGGCACAGGTAATTATGAGCAGCAAGTAACTGGGTTCCCTGCGACGCACGGACTTCTGTGGGATCAGACAAAAAAGTGGTTGTGGGTGGTCGGCGCCAACAAGTGGCCGACCACCGAGGGCGCTCAAGGGCTCTTGCGGGCCTACGCGTACGACGCATCCACAAGGCTGCTCAACCCACAACCCGCCACCAAGGATAAGAAGGTCGGCACCGGCAATAGGACAAAGGAAGCCCATAACGAGTGGGACAGCCCACACGACGTCGTCGGCGTCCCCGGCACGCGGAAACTGCTGATCACCACCGAAGAGGATGTCTACGTCTGGGACATCGACAAACCCGAGCAAGATCCTGTCTCGGCGCCCCAACTGAAAGACTTCACGTCTCACAGTACAGAACGGAACGACAACGGCCGCCCCCGTTCCCGGTTCAAGTCAATCGGGATACGGGCAGGAACCGGTGAAATCATCTATACGCAGCCTTCAAAATGGGGATCAGGCAACGACTACCCCGACATGATCGGATTCTACAAAAACCCATCCTCGAACGACGTGGTGCGACTCGACCAGACAACCTACAAAGCCCGCTGGTTCGAAGCGACCCCCCACTGGGAATCTCCCCTTATCCAGGAACCGAGGTGGTGAATCGGGTGTTCATTTCGTGTCAGTACTGGGCGATTCGATGAGTTGGTGGTGTCGGGGGCGAAAACGCGATATGGTGTTGAATCCGGTTCACGGGGTCACCCATTAGGCGCCGTTGACAACCGAAACGAAATAATACGGGGCCGCTTGGCCGCCACCCCGGAGATGTGTCCATTCACGGGTTGGGCTGTGATGTTTATGCCGTTGCGATGGTGGGGAGCCAGGGGTTGCCGGTGAGGGCTGCGTGGATGGCGTCGATGGCTTGGATGCCGTGGTTGCGGGCGCTGACCAGGTAGGAGCGGCCGCGGCAGTAGTCGGCGAGGGTGGTCAGCGTGTGCCAGTAACCCGAGACTGTTTGATGTCGTTTGGGGCTTTTGAGGGCTTGCTCGCTGGCGTTGTTGGTCCAGGGTACGGCGAGGTTTCGGGTGAAGGTCCAGACCTGGTCGGCCTTGTCGGCCAGGCGGGTGGCGAGGTTGTAGCCGGGGTGGTTGCCCTTGGCCCAGGGGCGGTGGCGGTTGGTGGTGATGCCCCAGGCGACGGCGTGGTCGTAGCGGTGGCGCAGGTCGACGAGTCGTTGGGGGTCGAGGTGGTCGTGCCCCTCGGTGGTGGCCTCGGCGACCGCGGCGGCGGCGTTTCGGAGCACGGTGATGACCTCGCCGGCCCAGTTCTGGTGGGTGGGGTGCAGTTCCAGGACGCCCTTGGCGTGACGAATCAAATGGGCTGCGCATTGGCCGACCCCGGCGAGTTGGGTGTCGAACTGGTGCCAGCCGGCGTAGTCGTCTCTGACCAGGTAGCCGGAGTAGCCTTCCAGCACGCCCAGGCCCGCGATGGCGGTTTTGGAGCGTGACCCCATCGCCGCGTACCAGACCAGCCGCGCGTCGGGAGTGCGGACCGTGACCGCGTGCGGGGCCCCGGGTAGGGGTTGGCCGTGCTCATCGGTGTTCTTGTGGATCACGTTGGTCGGCGTCTCATCCGCGCAGACAACGTCCTCGGCACGCAGCGCGGTTTTCATCGCCTCGTCGAACCCGCAGGCCGTCAGGCGCTGGGCGAAGCGCTCCTGGGCCCGGGCCACGAACCCGGCCGACACCGGCACACCCAGCATCATGGCCATCAGCGCCG
>JBOHFY010000235.1:0-1844 GCA_050699895.1 Pseudonocardiaceae bacterium | reverse complement strand
CCCTGACCTTCCTCGGAGTGCAGGCAGCCGCCGGAGTGGACGCGCTTCAGCTGTTCGATTCCTGGGCGGGCGCGCTGTCCGAGCGGGAGTACCGGCAGTTCGTGCTCCCGCACTCGGCGCGGGTGCTGGCGGGCCTGGCCGGCACCGGATTGCCGCGGATCCACTTCGGGGTGGGCACCGGGGAGCTGCTCGGCGCGATGGTCCAAGCCGGCGCGGACGTCGTCGGGGTGGACTGGCGGATTCCGCTGGACGTCGCCGCGCGGCGAGTGCGGGCCGCTCGAGCGCACGGCCCGATCGTGCTCCAGGGCAACCTTGACCCGGCGGTCCTGCTGGCCGGCTGGCCGGCTATCGAGGAGCAAGCTCGCCGGGTGATCGCTGAGGGGCAAGCGGCCGACGCGCATGTGCTTAACCTCGGTCACGGCGTCCTGCCGGACACCGACCCGGACGTGCTGACCCGCATCGTGGAGCTGGCGCACTCGCGGTGAGCGGCTTGTCGCGCGCCTGCCGGGTCGCCGTTGTCGGTGGGGGGATCTCCGGGTTGGCTGCGGCATACCGGCTGCGCACGCTGCTCGGCCCGGCCGCCGAGATCCTGCTCGTCGAGGGCTCGCGGCGGCTCGGCGGCGCGCTGCGCACCGTCGAGCTGGGCGGCATCAAGCTCGACGTGGGCGCGGAGGCTTTCCTGGTGCGCCGGCCGGAGGCGGTCGCCCTGGTCGAAGAACTGGGCCTGGGTGAGCAGCTCGTGCACCCCACCCCGGCGGCCCCGACCGTGCGGGCTGCGGGGCGGACCATGCCGCTGCCGACCCGCACCATGCTGGGCCTGCCCGGCTCGGCTGCCGACGTCGCCGGCCTGCTGTCCGAGCAGGGGGTGGCACGGGTGGCCGCGGAACCCACGGTGCCGCTGCGCTGGGAGCCCGGGCAGGACGCTGCGGTCGGGGTGCTGCTGCGGGAGCGGGCCGGTGACGAGCTGGTCGACCGGCTGGTCGATCCGCTGCTGGGCGGGGTGTACGCCGGGCGCGCGGACGCGCTGGGGCTGCGCGCGACGCTGCCTGCGGTGGCCACCGCGCTGGACCGTGGCGCTGGGTCGCTGCTCGCCGCGGCCAGTGCTGTGCTGCCTGCCCGGCTACCTCCCGGCGGCGTCCCGACCCCGGTGTTCGGCACCCTCAGCGGCGGGCTCAGTGCTCTGGTGGACGCGCTGGCCGCCGCGGCGGTGCGTCCTCGGCTCGGGCTACCGGTGCGCGGGCTGGCCCGCATCCCTGATGGTTGGCGGCTGCTGCTTGGCAGCACAACTGCGACCGAGCACCTCGACGTCGACGCCGTGCTGCTGGCCGTTCCGGCGCTGGCGTTGCGGCGGTTGCTGGCCGATCCGTTGCCCGTCGCCTCGGCTGCGGCGGGCCGGGTCGAGGTCGCCTCCTGCGCGGTGGTGGGGCTCGCGCTGCCGCTGGCCGCCGCGCGGGCCCTGCCGGACGCCTCCGGGGTTCTGGTCGCCGCCAACGAACCCCTGGCGGTCAAGGCGTTCACCTTCTCCGGGCGCAAGTGGGCGCACGCGTCGTCGCGCGAGGTGCTGCTGGTCCGGGCCTCGCTGGGCCGCCACGGACAGGCCCGGGTGCTGCAGCGTGACGACGCGGAACTCATCGACGCGGTGCGCGCTGATCTGGCCGCGCTCACCGGCATCACCGCCGTGCCGGTGGACACCGTGGTGGCCCGCTGGGGCGGCGCGCTGCCCCAGTACGCGCCCGGGCACCTCGACGCCGTCGCCGCCCTGGAGCGGGACGTGGCCGGGTCGGCTGGCCTCGCGGTGGCCGGCGCCACCCTGCACGGGGTTGGCCTGCCCGCCTGCATCGCGA
>JBOHFY010000234.1:0-11988 GCA_050699895.1 Pseudonocardiaceae bacterium | reverse complement strand
TTCCACACCCGCACCGTACGATCGGCGCTGCCTGTAGCCAGGGTGTGCCCGTCTGGGCTGAACGCCACCCCGTTGACGGCGCCGATGTGGTCGGTGAGGCGGCTCAGAAGAACTGGTTCCTTGGCGTTACGGATGTCAAAAAGACGTACTAACCCGTTCCTGGACCCGACTGCCAAGATATGACCATCGGGGCTGATGACAACAGCGCGAATACCACCGGAATCGCCGAGTACGCGTGTGGCGGCATGCAATTTGGACGCGCTGAGCAGACTGCTGCGAGCCTCGTTGGTGGGATTGATCCGGTAGGCGGCCACGCTGAGCTGCATGGCCAAATTCGGATCGAATCTGCGGATGTTATTGGCTTCGTCGGCGACCTGGCGAGAGGTGGCCACATCGCGCTGGTGGACCGCAGACCGCTGTTGTGAGAACCCGTACAGGGATGCGCCGGTAGCGACCACGAGCAGGACCGTCAGGGCAGCGAGGAACTGGCGGAGGCGGCGGGCGACCTGGCGGCGGGTTCTGTCATCGGCTTGGCGGCGAGCTTCGTCGGCTTGGCGGGCCTCTTCCACGGCGCGGCGGCAAGCTTCCTCTAGCTCTGCGATTCGCTGGTTACGGGCGGATGTGCTGCGTTCGACCAGCTCGCGCACCTCGATCGGGATGTCGGCTGACCGCTCGGCCAACCACCGCTCCGCTGCGCCGATCCGCGTGTCATCGGCGAGCAGCTCGCCCTCGGTCACACGGTCCTCCATGGTGACCAGCCAGCGCTGGAACTCCGCATCGGCATCCACCCAGCCCGCGAGCCGCTCCCAGGACTGGATCAACGCCTCATGGGCCAGCTCCACAGTCGCGGTATGGCTTGTCGGGTCCTCACCGGTCACCAACAACCGGCGCTCAGCCAGCTTCTCGACCAGTTCCCAGTCAGCGGCAAGGCGGTCACGGCCGACCACGCGCCGGGTGGCCCCAGCGGCGCCACCGCGACTGCGCACGCAGGCCAGCAAGACGCGCCGAATCCGCTCGGCGGACCATTCCCGCTCCAACTCGGCGAACATGCCCTCGGCGTACCGGTTGAGGGCGCCCGTCACGCCGCCGAACGAGGGCGCAAAGTAGTCGGCGAACGTCAACTGCCGTCGGCGCTGTTGGGGCCACAGCTGGGTGAGGGCGAATTCCATCAGCGGCAGCCCCCCGTCGCCTCCGGCCGCCTCAAAAGCGATCCGCTGGGCCAAGCCCTCGTCGTAGGTCACGCCGCAGGCCTGGGCGGGTGCGGTGACCGCGCGTTCCAACGCGTCCCGGTCCATCGGGGAGATGGTCACCAAGCGGTCCTGGAGCCGAAGCCCGACGCCGGGGTGGTCCAACAACTGCCCGAGGAAGTCGGTTCGCAGCGTGCACACCAGCCGGAACGCCGCACCGTTGGCGTCCACCGAGGGCAAGACCTGATCGAGGAACGCGGTCCGGTCGTCCTCCGAGCAAGTGGTGAACAGTTCCTCGAACTGATCCGCGTAGATCAGGATGCGCTTGCCGGTCAGGACGCCCAGCTCACCAGCCAAGTCGGCCAGCCCGTCCCGCCGTAGCCGGTCGCTGCGCCCTGCGACGTCCTGCACGCTCGCAGGCGATCCCTCCAGTTCGTACAGCGCCTTGGCCAGGGAGAAGAACGGCATCTCCCTGGGCCGGAACACGGCCGTAGCCCATTCCCCGGTGCCCAACTCCGGTAACAGCCCGGCGCTGACCAGCGAGGACTTGCCCACCCCCGACGGCCCGACGACCACGACCAGCGCGTGCTCCTGCACCATCCGCCGCAGCCGTACCGTCTCCTCCTCCCGGCCGACGAACAGACCGGCCTGGGCATCGGAGGCCCGAAACGGCAGCAGGCCCCGGTAGGGGCAGGTCGGCACGGTTTCCAGCACGTCCGGCCAGGCGTCCACCAGGTGGGCGATCGGGATCGCGTAGGCGTCCCGGGCGTCGCCGTCCCGGCTGGCCACGGCCAGCATGCCCACCACGCCATCCCCGGCGTCGCCCGCCACCACGGCTGGGGAGCCGCTGTAACCGGGCTGGGCGCGGAAGGCCGCTTCGCTGTCGGCATCCAGCTGGATCATCCCGGCACCCACCGCACCGCGCAGCCGACAGAGCGCCCACGCCCCATCCTGCCGGCGCGGCGGCTCGCCCGGGTAACCGAACACGGCCACCTCGGCGTCCCGGACGTCGCCCGCCTCGGCCAGCCGCGCCGGGCCCGCCCCCGCCGGCAGGTCCTCCCCGACCAGCATCAGCCCGGCCACATCCCCACCCGCAGTCCCCGAGACCGGCGGCGGGACCCACGCCACCACTCGGCAACTCCGCAGCGGCGCGCCCTCGGCGTCGCCCAGGATCGGGAATTCCACCTGCACCCGCGCCTGCGGGCCCGGTGCCTCCTGAGTTCGCGGCGCCCGGCCCAGCGCGGTATTCACCACGTGCGCGCAGGTGAGGATGTGCCGCTCCCCCACCACGAACCCCACCCCGGCCGGGGAACCGGCACGCAGCACCCGGACGACGAAACCCTCCCGCCTGCCCTGCGACACCGGCTACTCCGACTTCTCGGGCTTACCCGGCTTCCAGGACATGGTGACTTTGAAATTCACCTCGGCGGTCCCCTTCGCGATGATCATCCCGGTCTCGCCCCCCATCTTCAACCCGAATTCCACCGTGGTCTCGGCCGGCGCGATCTCCCGCAACACCTCGACGATCTTGGTCAAGGACGGCGTGACGCCCGCCAGCGCATCCTCCAGGGTCGTGAGCGCCCGAGCGGCGACCTTGCCCGGCTCGGCCGAGGCGAGCACCAGATCCTCCGGCACCTCGCCGCGATCTACCTCGAACACCACGACATCAGCACCGTCGCCCACCGGAACACTCAACAGATACGACACGTGTGCTCCCTTGGACGGTGACGATCGGTGGCCATCCTGTCACCACGGCCGAATCCGGCTCTAGGGGATTCAGGCAGCGCCAGCGGGGGCTTGGCGCAGGGACAAGACGCCGTCAGCCGGACCTGTCTGGGACCAGGTGCCTGAGTTCATGGTCCAGCTGTGCCCGTCGAAGGTCACGCGCTCGACTCCGAGGCGCGAGGCGTGGGCGACGAGCCAGCTGCTGATCGACCAGCCGCGATCCGCCGGGTGCGCTCCGCTGAGGACGGCGGTGCCGAGCTCGACGACCGCGGTGGTCACCAGGTTAGCGCTCGGCGCGCTGGTAGGCAGGCCGCGGCAGGTCAGCGCGGCGGGCCGCTCTCCGGTGAGGGCGGTCGCGACGGCTCGGGCCCTCGGCTCCCACTTCGCGTAGGCGGACGGCGCCGCGGAGTGCTGGACGAGCTGGGCGGCGTCGGTGACGCTCAGCTGAGACCACTCAGGCTGAGCGCGAAGCCGCTGGTAGAAGGCGGTGGATGCGTAAACTGGGTCGAGGACCTGCGCCCGCGTCCCCCAGCCTTGGCTGGGTCGCTGCTGGAACAGTCCCGCGGAGTCCCGATCGCCCACCGGCACGTTGCGCAGGCCGGACTCTTGCAGCGCCGTCGCCAGGGCGACGGTGACAGCGTGGTCGGGCATGCCCAGTTGGATGCCGATCGCGGCGATGGTCGCCGCGTTCTCAGCCTGCTCTCCCGACAGGGAGAACTCTGCCGGGGCCCCAGACGCCGCGACCGCGGTGACGGTACAGCCTGACCTCCGACCGAGGTTCTGCAGGAGAGGCCACGCGACCACCGACGCGGCGACCAGCACCACGATCACAGCCAGGGCGACCAGGCCTTTCCGGGCGTTCCACACTGGCCATCTCCCTTCTGGGCCAGTCTATGGGCCGGGCGACGGGGCTGATGCGGGAACCATATAATCGGCCCCGCGTGTCGCGGGGGTGGCCAGGAGCTCAGCACGGCACGCGCCACAGGCCGTGGGGAGCGAGGTAGCGAGCCCAACGGAGGCGAGACTCGCCCGGTATCCAGGGCGAACATGCAAGCTAGGCCCTCGTAGCTCAGGGGATAGAGCATCGGTTTCCTAAACCGTGTGTCGCAGGTTCGAATCCTGCCGGGGGCACCAGCTCAGAGCCACGAAGCGGCCCTGAGCTGCCAAATCGTGGTGCAGAGGGTGGCGCGAGGCTCGAGCCGGGGCGTGCGCACCGCTCCCGGCGTTGCAAGGTGAACACTACCCACTTGCCTACTTTCCCACAACGGTACAGACTGCTCGACGGAGACAGGAGGTTGCCATGTCCGCCATGCCAGAAGAACTGCCCGTCCCCTTCGAGGTCATCACCGAAACCGAGGTAGACAGCCGCGGCCGGGTCAGCCTTGGCCGCGCTGGCGCCGAGCCAGGAGGGCGCTACCGGGTGGCTCGCAACATCGACGGCGTGCTGCTGCTCACTCCAGTCGTCTCCATCCCCGAGCGCGAGCTGATCGTCTGGGAGAATCCTGCTCTGGCCGAGCGCATCCGCATCGGAATTGCCGAGACCCAAGCCGGGCGCACCGTCGATCTAGGTGACTTCACTGGTTACGCCACCGACACCGATGACGAGTAGCCGGATGAGCTCCTATCAGCTACGTTTTGCCACCCCGGCCCGGGAAACGCTGGACTTACTTGATGACAGTTCCCAGTACGCGGCCAAACTGCGTAAGGTGCGCCGCGCCCTGGGATTGCTGCAAACCAACCCCCGTCACCCAGGGTTACACTCGCATCAGTACGAGAATTTCCCCGGCGCTCCGAAGGTGAAGGTGTGGGACTCATACGTGGAAAATCGCACTCCCGGGGCGTGGCGGATCTGGTGGATGTACGGGCCGGATGAGATCCGCGACAATCAAACCGTCGCGGTGATCACCGTGCTCGACATCGGCCCTCACCCCTGATCCTTTGCGGAGCAATCTTGAGCGGGTTCGGAAATTTAGGCAGCACACATCTTCGCGTTACTTGAAGAATGATCTCAGTCGCGCAAGCGGCCCTGAGTCAGGGCTCCGAGCCGCTGGCCAGTCCAATGTCCGAATCGTCTCTATTCCTGTCTCATTCACATCCGTTCGCGAGCATCTGCTGCTACCGCGTGGCCGTTCTGGCGCAGCTCAAGGCTTGACGGCTGAACACGACGATGCGGCCAGCGGTAGTCGGCGTGGTGCGAATCGTGGTGTGAAATGAACGAGAACCATGCCTCAAAGCAGGTGTGGGTCGCAGGGTGGCCAGCGCAAACGCCCGTCAAAGAGAATCTTGTGTTCGGCCAGTGCCTGCCGCCATCAGGCCCCATCTGTCACCATTTCGCGAAACCATCGCGAAATGGTGAGGACGGCCCCGGAGGTGTCTCCGGGGCCGTCCGTCGCGAGTCCGTGTCCTACTCGACAAACGCGTCCTCAGCCACTTTATTGTTGGGGTTTGTGGTGCAGCTCCGCAGCGTTGGGTGCCTGAATACGACTGTAGGGACGTGACTGGCCGGTAACCCGGACTGACAGCTCGGGCTGACTAGTGGCTCGGGTCTAGCTGATGGACCGGCCGACGTTGGATGACGGTGCGCAGGAGCTGGTGGGCAGCCGACCGATGAGCCACATCCTCCGGTGCTTCCCGGCTGGCCGTCTGGAGCAGCACCAGGGCAAGCGCTCGTCCATCCGTTCATCCCCTCCCCGGCGGCGTGAGCGGCACAGATCGTACGCCGCCTGTCACCAGTGGCGAACGATGACAGACTGCGCTCATGCCCGCCGCGTCCACCTGTCGGCCCGCGCCGCGCCTGCTCGTGCTGTGGGACATCGACCACACACTGATCGAAACACGGGGCGTCGGCCGCGCCATATACGAACGAGCCTTCCCCGCCGCCACCGGCACACCGCTCGCCACCGCAGTGGCGTCGATCTCCGGTCGGACCGAGCTGGACATCATGGCCGAAAGACGGACAGGGTCCTTGCCTGGGAAACCGAGCATTGAATTCGCGCGCTCTCATTGGGCAAGGTAACCGCCGTCGACCGGGAGGACCGTACCGGTGATGAAGGAGGCGTCGTCCGAGGCGAGGAAGGCGATGGCGCTGGCGACCTCCTCGGGCTCACCGAACCTGCCAAGTGGATGCCTGCGCTCGATCTCGGCGAGATAGGCAGCCCCGCCTGGTTCTTCGGGTAGCCGTCGCACCCGGTCGGTGCGAATGGTCCCCGGTGCGACGGCGTTCACCCGGATGCCCTTGCCCGCCCATTCCACCGCCAGGTGTTTCGTCAAACCAGAAGCCACGAATTTAGCGGGACCGTAGGTACTTTGGCCGGACTGCCCGGCGAGACCGGAAACAGAGGAAAGGCAGACGATCGACCCGCCACCCGCGGTCATCATGTGTTCGATGGCGTACTTGCACGTCAAGAACATGCCTCGGCCGTCGATGGCCATCACCTGGTCCCAGTCGTCCCCGGACGCCTCAGTGATCTTGTTGAGAGGCAGGATCCCGGCATTCGCGACGAGGATGTCGACCCGGCCATACCGCTCGACGCCGGTGTCGATCATCCGGCTGGCGTCCGCCGCCACAGAGACGTCACCGATCACTGTCACCACCGTGGCGCCGTCGGCCACCAGTGCGTCGCTCAGCTCTTCGAGGGCGGATTGGTCAACATCGGTGATCGTGAGCCGCGCACCCTCGGCGGCGAATCGCACGGCCGTCGCGCGGCCGATGCCCTTGGCCGCGCCGGTGATGACCGCTGACTTTCCGGACAGGCGGCCGGGCCAGACCTCTGGCGAGTTCAGCACCGCGTTCACCCTTTCTTCGATCGTGTGGTGGACGTCGGATCCATAGCACGTCGCCACCTACCGGGGTGAGTCCGGTCCGGGTAGCCGCCAGGGCGGACCGCCGTCGCCCGCTACCGTCGACGACGTGATGAACAGTCCCCCGCGGACCGGCGCCGCGGAACTCCCCTCCGCCGGCGGGTCTGACCCCGGCGCGTCGTGAGCGCGGTGCTGGCGCGGACCTGGCGGGTGCGGCGGCCGGGGCCGATGAGCACCCACCCGCTGTGCCGGGTACCGGAGTCGCCACCCCGGCCAGCCGCTGATGAGCTGCTGGTGCGAGTGCTGGCCTGCGGGGTGTGCCGCACCGACCTGCACGTCGCTGAGGGCGACCTACCCCTGCATCGAGTCGGCGTTGTTCCCGGCCATGAGGTGGTCGGTGAGGTCATCGGGTTGGGAGGCGCGGCGCCTGGGGAGGGCGGGAGCGGCCCGTTCCACGTCGGGCAGCGGGTGGGCATCGCCTGGCTGCGCCGCACCTGCGGGCAGTGCCGGTACTGCACCCGCGGGTCGGAGAACCTGTGCCCGCGCTCGGAGTACACCGGCTGGGACGCCGACGGCGGGTACGCCGACTTCACCACGGTGCCCGCCGACTACGCCTACCCGCTGCCCGAGGGCTACTCCGACACTGAGCTCGCGCCGCTGCTGTGCGCGGGCATCATCGGGTGGCGAGCGCTGGCTCGGGCGGACCTGCCGCCAGGCGGCCGTCTCGCCCTCTACGGCTTCGGCGCCAGCGCGCACCTCACCGCCCAGATCGCCCTGGCCCAGGGCGCCACCGTGCATGTCCTGACCCGCAGCCCACAAGCCCAACAACTCGCCCTGGAACTAGGCGCCACCTCGGTAGGCGGCGTCGCCGACCCACCGCCAGAGCCGGTCGACTCCGCGATCCTGTTCGCCCCCGCCGGGGAATTGGTGCCCTCCGCGCTGGCCGCGCTCGACCGGGGCGGCACCCTGGCGCTGGCCGGCATCCACCTCACCGACATCCCGGGCCTGCACTACCAGCGGCACCTCTTCCAGGAACGGCAGATCCGCAGCGTCACCGCCAACACCCGCCACGACGGCCACGACTTACTGCGCTTCGCCGCCGAGCACCGGCTGCACGTGGTCACCACCCCCTACCCGCTGGACCAGGCCGACACCGCGCTGACCGACCTCGCCGCCAACCGGGTACACGGGGCGGCCGTCCTCATCCCCTGAGGACGTGACAACTGCCGTCCCCACGGGAGGTCCCTCCCCTCTCTGTGCTGCCCTCGCCGAGGAGCCGACGGGCAGCTTTGTCATGAGCCACTTCCGAACACACCGTCGAGTTGAGGCAGACTGACAGGGAGACGAAGGGATCAGCAGCATGAGCGCACAGCTGAGTGTGACCGTTGTGGTCAGCCGTGAGGACGATCGTTTCGTCGCTCAGTGCCTCGAGGTCGACATCTCCAGCTTCGGCGATACGCACGCAGAGGCACTGGCGATGGTGACCGAGGCACTGGAACTGTGGTTCGAGGACGCCCCGGTACCCGATCACTTCAGCCGGCCGGTGGTCACCACCGTCGATCTGCACTTCTCTTCATGAGCCGGTCGCTTCCTGCCGTCACGGGCCGGGAGGTACTCAAGGCGCTGGTTGGCGTTGGGTTCGTCCACGTCTCGACCAAAGGCTCGCATACCAAGGTCGCGCATCCGGACGGACGCGTGGCGGTGGTGCCGATGCATGGTGGCCGAGACATCCCACGGGGCACACTGGGCTCGATTCTTCGTCAAGCGGGGCTCACCATTGAAGAGTTCCGGGAGCTCCTGTGACACTTGCTGTTGAGCACGGGGCCGATCACCACCGCTCGACGGCGATTCTCGGTCACCGGAAGGATGAGCGTGGTACGACGCATCGCGAACTTTAGGCGCTGGTAGCGAGCGTATGGACCCGAGTCTCAGATCTTCCTCAACCGTGTGTCGCAGGTTCGAATCCTGCCGGAGGCACCCAAGTGGCCTTACTCGAACTGAGGCCAGGAAAGATCATCATGGGGTGGGTTGCCTGGCCGTGGCCGTCAGGGGGTGTGTTGGAGGTGGTGTCTGGGGCCGGGGGTGGCGTGCTGTGGTGGGTGTAGTGTCGAGCGGCGGGTATGAGTGTGTCGAAGGGTTCGGCTAGCTCGTCGTCCTCGACGCCGATGGTGTTGATCTTGAATTTGGTGAAGGTCAGGTTGTTGAGCATTTTGCGTTGTGGCGTAGTGCAGGTTCGGTAGAGGCGTTGAGGGTTGTCGAGTAGCGCGAGGGCGGAGTGGAGTACGTCGCGTCCTGTTGTGAGGTGCGAGTTGAGTTCGATGAGGATTTTTTCTTGTTCGGTGCGGATGTGTCGTATTTTGTCGCGTAGTTTGTCGGTGGGCCAGTCTGGGTCACCGACTAGATCAAGATAGTGGTCTTCTTTTTTGGATAGTGTGTTTGAGTCGTTGGAGGAGGAGGTCACCCGCGACCCTGGCACTCTTCGACCGTGAGGCTGCAATGGTAGCGAGAACCAGATGTGGGCAGAAAAGATCATTGCTGATCATCCGGCATCTATCGCCAAAAATCTTGTTAGTTCCAGATCTGGAAAATGCGTGACCTATCAATCTGACCCTGACTCCCCCATAATATCGGTGCGGCTAGCACCCGGCGGCCAAGAGGAGCAAGCATGGGTTCGCCACTGGAACGGCGCAGCCTATATTTTTAAAGCAGCCGAACTCCCCGGACTATGCATGCCAGTCACCAACGGCCCTACCAGTGAAGGATTCACCGGAATCCGACTATGACGGTGCGACCCACCCTCACCGATTGGCGACCCTGCTAACGCTTCCCGAAGGCCCCCAGTCCTGATCGTGCAGAACGAACACCACATCCCATTTGCAAGTGGGCAACCGCCACTACTTCATTGTCAGGGTGGTGGCCGGGTCGGTCGAGGATCGTGTGGGATTGCCGCTGGTCACAGGTCGGTGCACGTGTTTACTCGGCTGTCTCGGGTCCGGTTGTGGGTTCATCGGTATCGGTGTGGGGTGTGGTGGTGTGGCGTTGTGTGAGCCAGGCTCGTACTGTGGTCAGGGTGATGGGTGATGGTAGTAGTTGGTTGAGGACGTGACACCACAGAGTCGCTGTGTCGGTGGTGCGGCAGAACCCTAGTGTGACGCGGGTGGGGCATCGCCGCTGGGTGAAGGGACACCACCATCGTCGTGTGCATCGCCACCGTGTGCATCGGCCGTGGCGGTTTATCGGGTGGGAATCGTCGAGTGATTGTGCTAGGGCTAGGCCGCGTAGTGTTTCCACCGTGAGTGGATCATCGGCACGGTCTGGCCAGGAGGTCACCAACTCGGCGATGCTGTCGTTGAGTTGGTGACGTTGCTCACGGGCTTGCCGATGCCCCGGTGATTCGCTGGGGGCCACGGGTATCGAGGTTGCCCAGCCCGTAGATCCGCCCCTGGAGAAGGCCCAGAGGTGTGTGCTGAGGTCAGTCACGAACGTGACCAGGAGCGTGCACAGCCTAGCGATCACCGGGCGGTTGTTGTGGGGCCTGTGCTCAGGCTCGCCGGTGTTTGGTGGCGTGCTGTGTCGTCCCAACGTGGTGTCCCCTTCACCTGGGTTGGGTGTCCTTGTCGTGTGGAGGCACCTGGTGTCGGGGTGGGGGGCATGTCACGCAAGGAAGCGGTCTGTTGCTGTGCTTGCGCCCGCCGTGGTGGTGTGGCGGCCCGGCACCAGGTGCAGGAGACACGGTGGCAGGTGGGACGAGAGTGACGACAGGGTTCCTGGATCGGGTTGGCCGGGGTTGTCACGGTGGGTTGTCACTTCTCTAAGGTTGACGGTCATGACAGTCAACGAGGGGGACGTGGCGGCTGCTCGCGTGACGGTGCAGACCCTGCGGCGCAGTCTCGGGGCGCGCCTGGCTCTGTATCGGAGGGCGGCGGGGGTCTCCCAGCCCGACCTGGGGCGGGCTATCGGCAGGACTCGGAGCATGGTCTCTCGCATCGAGCACGGCACCCGCGTGATGCCCGAGGCGCTGTGGACGATCACCGACGAGGTGTGCCGCGCCCAGGGTGCCCTCATCGCCGAGCACCACACGCTGGCCGAGGCCGAGCAGGACTACCGTGCACAGTGCCGTGCCCACCGTTGCCAGGCGCGGCAGAGCCAAGCCCAAGCCCAGCTAGACGCCCTCAAAGCCCCGCCCACACACTCGCTGCGGGACGGCGGGGCCGAGGTGTGGTCGACTATGACAGGTGTGGACGGTGAGCTAGCCAAGGAGCTCATGACGGTGATCACGAAAGTAATACAGTCCATGGGTCGTCGCCAGGCGACACAGCTGATCGGGTACATCCTGGCAGCCGTAGGATTGTCTGACCTGGACACCGACGAACACACACGCCTCGCGCAAGCTCTCCAGACGCCACGTCGAGTCGATACCCACGTTGTGGAAAACCTGGCGGTCACACTAACCCAGTGCAAACGCCTGGAGGACACACTTGGACCGTGTGAGGTATTGGATACCGTCGTGGCCCAGCATGGGCTCGTGCGCCGTCTACTCCAAGGATGCCCAGAACGGTTGCGTAAGCCGCTGAGCTTGGTGGATAGCAACATGGCATCAGCGATCGGTGGTTACCTGATCGATATGGGCCATCCCGAGGAGGCCATACGCTACTTCCAGCGCGCCCGCAAAGCCGGCCACAACGCTGGTAACCCGGCGTGTGCCGCCTACGCGGCAGCCAACGCCAGCTTTGCGGCATTCCTGCGCGGTGACACACCCACCGCGCTGGATACCGCTGCTGCTGCTCGCAGCCTCGCCGCACGCACCAACGACCCTCGCCTCAAAGCTCTTGCCGAGCAGATGGCCGCCGCCGCATACGCACTCGATGGTCAGTATGGGCCATGCATGAGCGCGTGTGGACGAGCACAACAGTTCCTCGCCAGCGCCAACGGGTACGCCCCCGAATCACTGGCCTACTGGGTACACCAGGGCACGTTAGGAGCCGGAATGTAATTACTTATTCGTTTGATCTTCGGATGGTGTAGTTCCAGCCGCCGTGGAAGTCGTGTCGCGTGATGGGTATGGATTTCTTCTGTTGATCTGTGAGTTTTGTTCCTGTGGGGTAGAGGTTGGGGTCGAGGTCGGCGCGTACGGTGAGTCCTGTTGTTGTGGTGGTGTTGGTGATGAGGTTGACGATGGTTTGGTAGGTTTCGAGGGGTCGTCCTCGCCAGTTGAGGGTGATTTGGGAGAAGAGTCGGTGTTCTATTTTGTTCCATTTGCTGGTGCCGGGTGGGT
>JBOHFY010000233.1:0-9628 GCA_050699895.1 Pseudonocardiaceae bacterium | reverse complement strand
CTGGCCAGCGGGGAGATCTCATCGGCCACGGTCAATGCCACGCGTTTGAGGGGCATCGTCAGCGACAGCCCGGCCCACTCCGGACCACGCTGCTCGACGAAGGCGGCCAGGGTCGCCTCGTCGCATTCCACCGCGTCGTAGCGCCACCCGGTCAGGCCCAGCGCCACGTAGGCGGCGCGGTGCAGCGTCGGCGACAGCGAATGCCGGATCGGAGAGCCCAGCACCCCCGCTCGCCGCCTCGCCGGCTCACTGTCCGCCACCGCCATACCGTCCTACGCTGTACCCTCGTTGTTCATCATCAAGCCAGTATCACGTGCCACAGCCAACAGTGCTCGCCCGCGATACTTGCACGAGGTGTTTCTCGTCTGTTATTGAGGTCTCACGGGGTAGGGATGTGTCTGCGGTCGGTAGCTGTTCGGCGTTCAACGTCCACGAAATCACGGAGGAGGGTGCCCGATGGAACACCCGCGCTGGGCGTCGGAGGACCTGGACATCGAGCATCCCAGCCCGGCTCGGGTGTATGACTACTATCTCGGTGGCTCGCACAACTTCGTCGTGGACCGGCGGATGGCCCGCCAGGCGATAGACCAGTGGCCGGAACTGCCCCGGATCATGCATGCCAACCGGGCGTTCCTGCGCCGCTCGGTGCGCTACCTGGTTCGCCAGGGCATCACCCAGTTTCTGGACATCGGCTCCGGCATCCCCACCGAGGGAAACGTGCACGAGGTCGCCCAGGCCGTCTCGCCGCAGTCCCGAGTCGTCTACGTGGACATCGACCCCGTGGCCGTCGCGCACAGCCGGGCCATGCTGTCCGGAAATTCGCTGGCCGACACTATCCAGGCCGACATGCGCGACGTGAAGGCGATCTTCGATGACCCGCGAGCCAGAAACCTGCTCGACCTGGGCCAGCCGATCGGCGTCCTCATGGTGGCGATGCTGCACTTTGTCTCAGATGAGGCGGATCCGGCGGACATCGTCGCTCGGTACCGCGAGATGATAGTGCCTGGGAGCTATCTCGTTGTCTCGCACGCCACCCCTGAGGGCCGCCCCGATCAGGCCGGTCCCTACGCTGAGCTCTACCGGCGCGCCGGCGCCCCGTTGACCATGCGCTCACGGGCGGAGGTCCAGGCGTTGTTCGACGGGTTCGATCTGGTGGACCCCGGAGTGGTGTTCCTGCCACTGTGGCGTCCGGACTCGCCGTCGGACGTCGATGACCATCCGGAGGAGTTCAGCGGCTTCGCTGCGGTGGGCCGGCGAGAATGACCCACGCTGATCACGAGGAGTTCGCCCGGCGTTGGGCCGAGGCGGTCGTCGGCACGAGCTATGTGTCGATCGGGCGCCGGGTGCTCGCCAGCCGCCTGTTGGAGTTTACCGACCGGTTGGTCAAGGCTGCGGTGGCTGTCGAGTTCGATCCGTCGGTCGGGCGCCAGATCGGCGTTGACATGGTCGCGGCTCATTTCACCGGCACTGAGACGCTCAGAGAGACTCTTGCGCTGATCGCCGAGGGGTTGTCGGGGCTGCTGGGCTCAGCTCCGCCGGGTGTCGACACCGCAGGGCGAGTTGCTCAGCTGGTCGCCAGCATGGCCGCTGGCTATGCCGGTGCGCTGAGCGAGCGCAGTCTCGATGAGCAGGACGCGATTTACCGCGCTGGGCTGCGGGCACGCAGGCAGGCCGAACAAGGGCTGGCGGCCAGTGAGGCGAAGTTCCGCGCGGTGTTCACCGAGGCGGTGATCGGGATCGGGATAACGGACCTGGAGGGCAAACCTACCGACGCCAACGCGGCGCTGCTGCGGATGTTCGGCTACACCCATGAGGAATTCACCCGGCTGGACGTCACCCGCGCGATGGTCCACCCGGATGACGCCGCCAGCGTGTGGAAAACCTACGGTGAGCTGAACTGCGGTGAGCGGGACCACTTCCGCATGGAGAAGCGGTACTACCGTTCCGACGGCGGTGAGATCTGGACTGACCTGACGGTGTCGCTGGTGCGCGACGAAACCGGAGCGCCCGCTTACTCAGTGGCGCTGCTGGAGGATATCTCCGAACGGCATCGCCTGCAGGAGACATTGAAATACCAGGCCTACCACGACCCGCTGACGGCGCTGGCCAACCGGCAGCGGTTCACCGAACGGCTGGGACAGATATTCGCCGAGCCGGCGGGTCAGCGCAGGCTCGGCTTGTGCTTCCTGGACCTGGACGGGTTCAAAGTGGTCAATGACAGCCTAGGCCACGACGTCGGCGATCAATTGCTGAAGACCGTGGCCTCCCGGCTGACCAGCTGCTGCGATGCGGGGCAGTTGGTGGCCCGGATGGGCGGCGATGAGTTTGTGATCATCGTTGAGGACACCGACGGAGAGGAGGATGTGGCCGCACTGGCCGACAAGATCCTGACCGCCATGGCCGAGCCGATCCGAGTCGGAGATCACGAACTGAACGTGACGACGAGCATTGGCGTCGTCGAACGACTGGTGGCCGACACCAACCCGGAGGAACTTCTTCAGGCCGCTGACATTACCATGTACCGGGCGAAAACAGAAGGTAAAGCTCGCTACGCGCTGTACGACCGGAACCGCAACGACAGTGAAGTAGCCCGTTTCACGCTGTCCGCCACGATGTTAGCCGCGGTAGAGCGCGGCGAGTTTTTCGTTGAGTACCAGCCGTTGGTTAGCCTGGTGGATCTCTCGCTGCGCGGTGTGGAAGCCCTGACGCGGTGGCGGCATCCCACATTGGGCGTGCTCGGGCCCGACCGGTTCATCGACCTCGCGGAGGAGAGCGGGGCGATCGTGCAGCTCGGGCGTTGGGTGCTGACCCGAGCGTGCGAGCAGGCTCGGGTCTGGCGGGACGCCTTCGGCGATGCCGCGCCGTTTGTCAGTGTCAACCTCGCGCCCCGGCAGCTCCACGAGCCCGCCCTGGTGGCCGACGTCACGAAGGTTCTTCTCGACAACGGGCTCGACCCGTTCAGCTTGCAACTTGAGCTCACCGAGCAGGCTCTGATGGGCGATGAGGCGGGTCCGCTCACGGTGCTGACGAAGCTGCACGGCTTGGGCGTGCGGATCGCCCTCGACGACTTCGGCACCGGCTATTGGAACCTTCCTGACCTGCGTCGGCTGCCTTTGCGCGAGCTCAAGCTGGCGGGCTCGTTCGCGGTGGGCATGCAGTCTCCTTCCGCTGGCGTGGACCAGCGGATCGTGGCGGCGCTGGCGGATCTGGCGCACGCTCTGGAGCTGACGGTCACCGCGGAAGGCATCGAGACGCCCGCTCAGCTTGAGCGGTTCCGCGCGGCGGGGTGTGACACTGGTCAGGGGGCGTTGTTCGGCCTAGCCGGTGCCGCTGAGCGGATTGATGCTTCGCTGCGGGCCGCCTCCCCACTCTGCGACGTCAGGGGGGAGAGGCTGTGACGGTGGTCGACACCCGGCCCGGCTCGGGCCCTGGGCACGTCCCGGCGAGGGCGCGCAACCGATCCAGCGCACAAGCGTCTCGTTACACGGCTACCGATGAGGCCACCGGTTGACTGATTGCGTAGCGTTGACGGTTGTGCGCGCTGCGTGTTCACTCACATCGGCGTGCACGCACACCGGTGTGCACTCAACACCGTGTGTCTGGAACCTCAGCGCGTCTCGACGTGCCGAGCAAGGAACATAAGGGGAGGGCTCATGACTCGACGGGGTATACTGACCGGCCTGCTGGTCAGCGGACTGATCGCTGGGGGCTCGCTGGCCGCGATGCCGGCGAGCGCGGAACCGGAACCTGTTCCGATGTCGGCGTCGTTGGTCGCGCAGCTGTTGTCGGCGACGTCTGGCGGAATACCGGTGCTGGTGCATGGCGCCACGCTCGCGGACGCGCAGCGGGCGGTCGCCGCCACCGGGATGCGGCGGGTCGCTACCTTCCGCAAGATCGGGGTGGTGGTCGCGCGGGGGACCAAGCAACAGGTGCAAGCGGCCCGCACCCAACCGGGCGTGACCTACCTTGAGGGTGACCAGCCCATCGCGATGCACGCCGCTCCCGCCGCGGTGACGACCCGGTCCACCTCGTTGGTGGCGACCCGCGCCCTGGAGGCCCAGCGGACTCTGGTCGGGGCGAACGGCGCGGCGCTGGACGGTAGCGGCGTCAGCATCGCGGTGATCGATTCTGGGATCGACCCCACGCATCCCGCATTTGCTGGCGGCAAGGTTGTGCGAAGCCTGAAGGGCGTGTGCCTGGACGAGTCCAGCACCGACACCGGTTGCATCATGGATGTGCCCAGCGGCATCGACACCGACACGCTGTCCCTCGGTGGTCACGGTAGTCACGTGTCCAGCATCGCCGCCGGTCGTAGCGTCACCCTGAGTGATGGCAGCACAGTGTCCGGTGCCGCGCCTGGAGTCGACATCGTCTCGTTGTCCACGGGCACAGCGGTGGTGATCGTCAGCGCGGACACGGCGTTGGAGTGGGTGCTGGAGCACCACACCGCGCCGTGCGGAGCGGCTGTGCCGGTCGCGAAGTGCCCGCCGATCAGGGTGGTCAACAACTCCTACGGCCCGCAGGGCGGGGGCAAGTTCGACCCGAATTCGGCGACCGTCAAACTTCAGCGCCAGCTGGTGCAGGAAGGGGTGGTCATGGTCTGGGCTGCGGGCAATGACGGCGGTGACGGCTCGAAGAGCCTCACGAATCCACCAGCCCAGGACCCCACCGGCGGAGTTATCTCGGTAGCCTCCTACAACGACCAAGGTAGCGGGACTATCAGCGGCCCGGTATCCAGTTTTTCCTCTCGGGGTGTGAAGACTGACCCTTCGACCTGGCCGGACATCTCCGCACCGGGGCAGAACATCGTCGGTGCGTGCCGAGCCTACCTGCTGATCTGCTCCACCGGGCTCAAGCCGCAGAACGGCCCCGGAATTCTCGACGTGGGTAGCTACAACACGCTCAGCGGCACGTCGATGGCTGCGCCGCAGATCACCGGGATTGTGGCTCTGCTCTTCCAAGCAGACCCCACCGCCACGCCCGCCGAGATCGAGAAGGCGTTGAAGTCGACCGCATCGCATTATTCCAACGGTGCGCCTTACCAGCAGGTGGGTGGATACTTGATATCATTCGACAAGGGCGCCGGGTTGGTTGACACAGTGGCCGCCGCGAAGGCACTGGGGGCCCATAATCACTAACCTCCGCTTGGGTGGCTCCTGGCGTGCCAGCGGCCACCCAAGCACAGTGTGTCATGATGTGGCCAGGTGATCACGAGGACGTAGGGGAAGACGCTCCTCGTCGATCAGCGGAGGCACCACATGAGCACCAGTGGGATGATCTACGTCCACTCGTCGCCGTCTGCGGTATGTCCGCACGTCGAGTGGACGCTGGCGGGTGTACTGCAGGCCAGAGCAGACCTGCGGTGGACTGCGCAGGTGGCGGCACCTGGTCTGCTGCGCGCTGAATGCTGCTGGTCCGGCGGGCCGGGTACCGCGGCGGAGTTGGCTGGCGCCCTGCGGGCATGGCCGATGTTGCGTTTCGAGGTCACCGAAGAACCCAGCCCAGGGCTGGATGGCGAGCGGTTCTGTTTCGTGCCTGGGCTCGGTTTGTGGCGCTCCCGCACCAGCGCCAACGGCGACATCGTGGTTGGTGAAGACCAGCTCCGGGCGCTCGCCGCCACCGCCCGCGATGCGGAGTCCTTCACCCACCAGCTCGACCAGCTCCTCGGCGCGAACTGGGACGACGCGCTGGAGCCCTTCCGCCGCGCCGCCGACGGCGCCCCGGTGACTTGGCTGCACCGCGTGGGTTGACTGGTCGGTAAGATACTTCGGCCTACCAAAGACCTCAACGCCGACGCTCGTCGGCGGCTACCTGTGGTACGCCAGCGCCCCGCTTGAGAGTGCCGCGACGACGAGGTCTGCGACATCCTCCGGTTCGTCGGGTGGATCGAGGAGCAGGTGCCGGCGGTCGACATCAGCCCGGACGAATTCGCGGTGCATCTTGCGAGTCGCACCATCGTCGGTGAACCCGTGGCCCTGTCGTGTCCCAACGCGTCCGACGCATCGCTCAAGCGACGGTAGGAGGACGAGATAGTCAAGGTAAGCGAGACCGGTTGCGATAGCGAACGTAGGCAGGAACCAGGGGCCGACTACGCCGTCGTACACTGTCATGTATCCCCCCGACGCATAGCGGCCTGCGGCAGACGCGGCCGCCTGGATGACAATGCCGTTCTGGTTGTTCGACTCAGGAAGCCACGGTGGGATTGCACCGCGAGCGAGGAAGGCGAAGAACGAGTCGCCCTCGACGAGGGCGCTCGGCTCGAAGCGATCGGCAAGGATGCGCGCCACCGTTGATTTTCCGGCGCCGGGTGGTCCAGTGACCACCAAGAGTGATCCCATGCAACGATTCTTGTTGACCGCACGGCAGTGTACCACCAACCGCCATGACCGCACGCCGTCCCGATAGTCTCTCGGCTTACGGCATACTCGTCTGGCCGTTCACTTCGACTTCCACCTCGGCAACATGCTGGCCCACGATGACACCATCATCGGCGTGATCGACTGGGATGGAGCCGGCCGTGGCGATCGCCGCCTGGATCCGGTCACACTGCGCTTCGGTGTTCACCGCACCCGCGCCGATCCCCAGGTCGCCGAGCGCATCGACACGCTGCTCGACACCATCACCGACACCGTGCTCGCTCCGATGTGGGCCTACACGAGCCTGCGGATGGTCGACTGGGCCATCCCGACCGAGCTGTCGAACACCTTGCAGAGATCCTTGACATCGGTCGATACACCCTGTCACCATGAAGGTGATATCGTGCGATTCTTGATAACGAATTTACGGCGATTTTTCGGGGGCCAGCGGAGGTCGAATATGATCGTTGGTGACGGTCGACACGAGCGCGTTGTCAGCGAGCGGCTCGGGAAGTCTACCCAGAGCGCGCCGAGCACTCGCCGGCAGTGGGTGGCGCCGACCTGGGAGCGACTGGATACTCCCATGGAAGTCACGATGTACGCGGGTCGGCGCTAAGACTTCGGCAGCTCGGCTGAGATGCTCGTCCGTATCCTGGGCTCGGCAGCCGGCGGTGGAGTACCACAATGGAACTGCGGGTGCCCCGTGTGTGCCGCCGCACGGTCAGGTTCGCGCCCAGTGCGGTGGCGACGCTCGTCCACTATCGCCGTCGGCGACGGTGACGGCGAGTGGTTTCTGGGCAATGCTGGGCCAGAGCTCGATGGTGCGCTGCGCGAGTGCAGCCCCTTATGGCCTGGACCTGACGATTCCACGGCACCGATACACGGTGTTTTTCTCACTGATGCCGAGCTCGATCACACTCTGGGTCTGCTGTCGCTTCGTCAGGCCAGTGAGCTGCACGTGTACGGCACCGCAGCGGTGCGAATCCTGCTTTCCCGGTGCGGGCTGCTACCGATGTTGGACAGTTACACGGTGGTGCGTTGGCACGAAGTTCGGCCAGGTGAGCGATTCGTGCTGCGCTACCGCCACGGTTCGGCCTCGCCGTTATGGTGTGAGACGTTCGATGCCACTAGCGGTCGGTTGCCCCGTTACGCTCGTGGCTCGGGCCCGACCTCCGGTGTCGTTATCGGTTACCGGATCACCGACGAGCGTACCGCTCGCTCCGCGGTGTTTCTGCCCTCAGTGGCGGCGCTTGATGAAAACCTTCTCCAGCAGGTCGGCGGGGCGGATTTGATCCTCGTGGATGGCACGTTCTGGACCGATGACGAGCTGCGCCAGAACCGGCGCGGCACCGCAACAGCCGGGTCGATGGGCCACCTGCCTGTCAACGGCGCGGAGGGGAGCCTGCGGCTGCTTCGCCAGCTGACCGATGCGCGCATCGTGTACACCCACCTCAACAACACCAATCCGATTCTCTTCGAAGACGCGCCCGAACGAGCATGCCTCGCCGACGCTGGTGCAAGCGTTGCGCAGGACGGCACCGAATACGAGCTGTAGAGCAAGACCGTGGTCAGCAGCAGCAACGCGCTGCTCATGCTGCTGACCACCACCCTCGTGAACTAAGCCCGAACTCACTCAACGCGGGTGGTGGATCCGGGGTTAGACCTCCTCGGTTCAATCCGTGATCACACGTCGGGTCACCGGCGGTGGCGGGCCGCCGTAGGCTGGTGACCGTGACCTCAGCGGAGCTGCGCGAAAGGGTGTCGATGGATCCCGCGGCCGCAGCGCTGCGCCTGGCTGTATTGCACGGTTCCCGAGCGCGTGCGGACGCGGCTGAGGGGTCCGACTGGGATATCGGCGTGCTCGCCGACGACGGCCCCGGACCTGCCGGCGCTGTCTGCGACGCTCACCGAGATCCTGGGCACCGAGAAGGTCGACGTGGTCGATCTGCGCCGGACGAGTGCGCTGCTGCGCTACCGCGCGGCTCGCGACGGCATTCCCTTGTTGGAACGGAACGTCCATCGGGTGAGTTCCAGCGCTTCCAGCGTGCGGCCGTTCAGTTCTGGTGCGACACAGAGATCGTCATCCGGCGCGCGCATGACGATGTTCTGGCCGGGCTCGGATGAGCGTCGCGATCGACCGCGAGCTGCTTGCCGAGCGTGCCGCGGCGGTGGATCGCCATCTGCGCCGGGTCGCCGAGTATCTGCCACGCCACGCCGGGGACCTGCAGCCGCTGAGCACCCAGACCGACGCGGTTGTCTTGCACCTCTGGCAGGCCGTGCAGGTGGTGATCGATCTCGCGGTGTCGAGCTGTGTGCGACTCGGGCTGGGTAGCCCACTGCACGGGGTACGCCCGGGTTCGGGGTAGATCGGTCAGGCGAGGAGTCCTTTCCTTCGGAGGTGTGGAACCGGCCGGCCGCCGGGAGCTCAAGGCATGAGGGCAAGGCTCAACCAACGGCCGGCCGGGATTTACTCATCTCGCGGAGGCGTCCGCGAGGAAGACCAGGTGACAGCGATAGCGCGAGAGGTGCCGTCGCGAGCCGGAACGGGCTGCTGGTGCTGTGTCTCAGGTAGTACGTCGGTCACGATGACAACTGTGGACGATCAACAGGCGCGAACGGCTCGTCAGAGAGACGTCCCCCGGATGGGTTACCCCCGCAGGCCGGCCCGGGAGGCCATGCCCCGCAGCTCCTGGCCGACCGCGTCGCGACGTGCGCCCGCGAGCAGGACGGCGATCGTGTCCCGGACCAACGGGTTACGCCGCACCCGGGCGGGATTCATCGTCTCAGCGCGACGCAGCGCCCGCACCGCGTCATCGCGGCGTCCCCGCAACCGCGCCAGCGCCCGCCAGTACCCCACCCAGTGGTAGGCGTGGCCGTACGGGAAGGGGTGGCGTTCGGGGTGCAGCCCTTCGGCGATGCTCACCGCACTGTCTGGTTCACCCGCATCCAGGGCTAGGCGCACCCGGCGGAACCCGACCCAGCTCGGTCCGAACTCGCCGAACCCCAGCGGGTCGGTCTCGCCGATTTCGCCGAACCGGCTGGCCATGTCAGCGGCCGCGTCCATCGCGGCGGCCGCCTCGCCCGGACGGCCGTTCAGCGCGGCGGCCTGAGCGTGGACGGCGGTGAGTACGCCCACCAGACCGGCGGTGGCGGCGGTAGCCGGCGGCAGAGTCAGCGAGTCGAGCTCGACCTGCCCCAGCTCGAAGGTCCCACTGTTGAGCAGTGTCTCGGCCACGGCGAATCCGGCCACGCTGAGCGTGGTGACCTCACCG
>JBOHFY010000232.1:0-3502 GCA_050699895.1 Pseudonocardiaceae bacterium | reverse complement strand
GGGAGGGCGACTGGCGACCGCCGAGCTATCGGGGGTGCGCCCTGGGTGGGCACGCTCGGCGGTCACGCGGGAATCCGGCTGGACGCCGGGAGGACGCGGTGTGGGGCAGCTTGACCGGCGGCCAGCCGGGGTCTTGGTGATGCCGAATTGGGGGTCGGGCTCCCGGTGGAACGTGGCGCGTAGCTGCGCGTGCCCGGCGTGCTTCACGGTCGCGAGACGCTCCCCGGGGCGTTGCGCGGCCCGCCAGGTGGCCGCGATCGCTCTCAACTGCTGGTCCACCGTCTCCTCCAAACTCACCGACACCTCCACGGGCGTCATCGCGGCACCGATGCGCAACACTTCCCTAGTGTGGATTACCTAGGGAAAAATGTTCAGGCAAATCCAGGCAAGAAGGTGTCCAGATCGGTACGCCTAGACTGGCTCGGATGCCTGAGCCCGCGCCCTTCCGTCGCATCGCTGCAGATCTGCGTGAAGCGATCCGTCGCGGTGAGTACGCGCCGGGCCATCAGCTGCCCAGCGCCAGCGCCCTGGTGGAGCGCTACGGGGTGGCGCGCCAGACCGTACAGAACGCGATCGACCTGCTCCGCGCGGAAGGCCTGGTTTTCGGCCGCCAAGGCGCCGGCTGGTTCGTCAGCGAGCCCAAGATGAAGTACTTCGCCTCGCTCACCGGCTCCCGGGCCAAACGCCTCGAAGCCGACCGGCGCCGCGACACCTTCACCCAGCAGATCGAGGCGCAGGGTAAGACCGCACGCCAGGTCAGCACCGTCGAGGAACGAGCCGCTGACGCTGACATCGCCGCGCACCTCAGCGTCGAGGCCGGCACGCCGGTCGGCGTTCGACGACGGATCATGTACGCCGACGATGAGCCATTGCAGCTGGGAGACAGCTACTACCCGCTGAGCATCGTTCAGGGCTCCGAGATCATGAGTCCCGCTGATGTCGTGGAGGGAACGGACCAGGTACTCGAAGACCTCGGGCACACCCCAACCCGCTACGAAGACGAGATCACCTGGCGGATGCCCACGGCGGAGGAGACAGCGACGCTGCACATGGTCACAGGTATGCCGGTCGGGCGTCTGCTGCGAACCACCTTCGACCAGCACGACCGCCCAGTCGAGGTCTACATCGTAATCCTCCCCGCAGACCGCCACATCCTCCTCTACGACATGCCGGCAGACTGATAGCGGCCCGGCGCATTCAGCGGGCTCAACGGGGTAAACGGGGTGGCGATAGCCCCGTTGAGCCCGCTGAATGCACCGGTGTGGTCAGAGGGGAGGGTGTAGGACGACGAGGAAGGCCGCCGCGAGCATGGCGGGGCCGTGGGGGACTTCGCGGTAACCGAGAAGCAGGCGTGCGGGCGCGGCGGCGACGGCGGTTACCAGGCTGGCCGCCAGTACCGCTAGCAACAGGCCGGGCCAGGATGTCGCGGCGGTGAGGGCGCCGAGACTGCCGGCGAGTTTGACGTCGCCGCCGCCTAAGGCGGACGGGGCGACCAGGCGCACTGCGGCGTATCCGCCGGCCCACAGCACTGCACCGGCGGCGGCGCGAGCTAGTAGCCCAGCGTCACCGGCGCTGAGCGCGGCCGGGACCAGTAGGACGGCGACCACCGGATAGGCCGGCAGGGTCAGCGCGTCCGGCAGCCGCCGGGCGACCAGGTCGGCAGCACTCAACAGCACGCCGGCCCAGCTCAGCACCAACGGAACCGGCCACCACCACACCGGCAGATCCCCGACCACCGCCCACAGCGCGGCCACCACCACGGCGCAGACCGGCACCGGCACTCGCACACCCCGGGGAATCCGGCGCAGCAGCATCGCTCCCCCGGCACCCGCGACAGCCCCGCTCACGGCCACCCACACACTGCCCATGCCCACCAGCGTGCCCGGCGCGCGGTGCCGGACGGGCCAGTCCGGCCGCCGGCTGTGGATCGCGGAGGTAGGTGTGGACAAGCGAGAGCGCCCGGCTTGTCAGGTGTTGCCGATCAGTTCTCGGATGATGTTGGTGACGGTAGCGTGGCGGTCGGGGTGGAGTTCGGCGACAAGCTCGGTGAGCTGGCCGCAGGTAACCCAGGTGAGTCGGTCGAGGTGGGCGGTGCCGGCGTCGACAATGGGTTCGCGGTAGACACCGTGGTAGACAGCGCGGGAGTCGACTTCGACGGCGATGACGCGGCGGTCGCCAAAGGCGGTGTTGTAGGCGTCGGAGGAGACGACGAGGTAGCGCATCGGGCCGATGGCCTCGTCGGGGGATTCCCACACCTGCCCGAACCGAATTCCGGGCGGTCCTGGAGGTAGTAGCGAGCGCGGTGCGGGTGCGCTCACCTCTGGTCGGAGGTCGTGTCGGTGAACGCTGCGGCGGCGCGGTGTCGGCGGGCGGTGAGCAGAGCGTCCTCCTGCTCGTCGGTGTAGAGAGGTGGGCTGGTATCTTCCTCAGCCCGGGCTCGTAGCGCGGTCGCCAGCGCGGCCTGCCGCCGGATAGCGGAGCGGATCCACTCGGACAGGTTGGTCCCCGCAGCGGTAGCCGCAGCCCGGGCGTTCTCGGCGAGCGTGTCGTCGAGCCGAACGGCGATCTGCACTGTCATGTGTGAATCATCCCAATATGTCGTACAGTTTGTCTACCGAAGAGGGAATGCAGACCGGCTAGAAGACGCCCCGAGCGGCCGCGTCACGGACCGCCGCGTCGTGCTCGTGCCGCGTCACCGAGAAGCACGACGCGCCGTCTTTCTGACATTTCACAAAGTACCGCCAGGCTCCCGGCTCCGGGTTCAGCGCGGCGGCGATCGCCGCCATGCTCGGCGACCCGATCGGCGAGGGCGGCAGTCCGACGTCAAGGTAGGTGTTGTAGGGGCCGGGCCGGGCGCGGTCAGCGTCGGCGGTGTTCACCTCCTGCCGGTCCAGCGGGTAGTTGATGGTGGAGTCCATCTGCAGCGGCATCCCCTCGGCAAGCCGGTTGTAGATGACCCGGGAGACCCGCCGGAAGTCCGGCGTGATCGCCTCCCGCTCGATCACCGAGGCGATCACCAGCACCTCGTAGGCGCTGTAACCGGTGCTGGCGGCGGAGACGGGGAAGCCACCCGCCAACAGGCGAGCCACCGAGGTTCCGGTGACCTGCTGCAACAGCTCGACCCCTGAACTTCCGGGGCGCACATCGTAGTTACCCGGGACCAGCAGACCCTCCAGGCGCCGGCCAGGTTCGACTCGCGACATCGGATCGGAGGCCCAGCGGGGTACGGCGAGCTGGGTGAGATCGCTCTGACCCATCGCCGTGCGGAGCTCCTGGGGGCTCACGCACGTGCTCGCCTCGCCGATCATCGCGCAGCTGGCTCGCGAGATCTCGGTGAGCAATCCCGGCACGCGCTTCCCGTCGGGCAGCTCAACGTCGTCAAGCTGCTCACCACCGCGAATCTCCAAGTGCCCGACCCGAGCCGCCGGTTCTTGCAACCCCGCCACCGCGGCGGAGCCCGACATTCGCTCCCGCAACTGGTAGTAGCCGGGTTGCACAGCCC
>JBOHFY010000231.1:0-5367 GCA_050699895.1 Pseudonocardiaceae bacterium | reverse complement strand
GGCTCGGACACGGTCGGCTCGGCGCCGGGACCAAGGCCGTTTTCGACTTCGTGGGTGCCGCGGTGCTGCTCGTCGCGGTCACACCCGTGCTGCTCGCGCTCGTGATCACGCTGCGGCGCAACGAGGGCGGGCCCGCGCTGTTCCGCCAAACCCGCCTCACCCGGTCCGGCGCGACGATGGAGCTCCTCAAGCTGCGCACCATGATCGACCACGCTGACTCCGACACCCGCTGGGCGGTGCTCCCCGAGCACACCACCAGCCTCGGTCGATGGCTGCGCCGGACCCACCTTGATGAGCTGCCCCAACTCCTCAACGTGCTGCGCGCGGAGATGTCCCTGGTGGGGCCCCGTCCTGAGCGGCCGTACTTCGCGGCGCGCCTCGCGCGCGAGATACCGCGGTATGAGGACCGGCACCGGATGCGGGCCGGACTGACCGGATGGGCTCAGGTGCATGGACTGCACGGAGACACCTCCATCGCCGAGCGCATCCGCTTCGACAACTTCTACATCGAGCACTGGTCCCCATGGATGGATCTGATGATCTTGTTCCGCACCCTGTGCACCGTGTCGTCAGGAGGAAGAAATGAAGGTTCTCCACGTGATCACCGGGCTGGGTGTGGGAGGGGCCGAGCTCCAGCTGCGATCGCTGCTCCAGCACACCCGTCACCAGTCCGACGTGGTGACGCTCTATAACCCAGGCCCGGTCGCTGGGATGATCTCCGGGGACGGCGTGCGGGTCCGCGATCTGGGCATGACCCGCAACACCGAGCTGTCCGCGCTGCCGCGGTTGGCCCGCCTGATCCGCGCCGGTGGATACGACGTGGTGCACACCCACCTGTACCGCTCCTGCATCTACGGCCGGCTTGCGGCGCGCCTGGCCGGCACGCCGGTGGTGGTCACCACCGAGCACTCCATCGGCTCGACGCACCTGGAACGCCGGCGGATGACCCTGGGGGTGCGCGCCCTGTACCTCGGCACCGACCTGTGCTCGGATGCCACGATCGCGGTATCGGACGCGGTGGCGCACCGGCTGACCGCCTGGGGAGTCGACTCCCGCAAGATCGAGATCATCCCCAACGGCCTGGACTTCACCCGGATCGCCTACGACCGCACCGCCCGGGACCGGATCCGCGGCGAGTTCGATCTGCCCCCCGATGCCTACGTCATCGGCGTGCTGGGCCGGCTCGACCCGATCAAGCGCTTCGACCTGGTGATCAACGCCGCCGCGCCGCTACTCGATGATCAGCACCGGCTGATCATCGTGGGGGACGGGCGGATCCGGCCCGACCTGGAAGCGCAGGCGCGCCACCTGGGCGTCGCGAAGCAAGTGAGCTTCGCCGGTGAGCGGCTCGACGTGGCCGCCATGCTGTCGGCTCTGGACCTGTTCATCGCGTCCTCTGAGCAGGAGACCTTCGGGCTGTCGGTGCTGGAGGCACTGGCCAACGGCATCCCGGCGCTCTATACGACCTGCCCGGCGCTGGAGGGCATCGAGACCGAGCGGGCCCGCCAGGTACCCGGCACCGTCAAGGGGCTGCACGGGGAGATCGCCGCCGAGCTGGCGGGCGGAGCCCGCCCACGCGAGGACGTACCCGCCATCCGCGAGCGATACGGCATCGAGGCGGTGGCCCACCGGATCGATGACCTCTACGACCGGCTGCTGGCGCGGCGACGAGGCGCCCGCCGTCGCCCAGTCCGCCGTCACCCAGTCCCGCGGCGCCCAGCTGATGCCGGCCACATTGTGTCCACCCCCCTAGGAGGAGACTGATGCATGCGCTGATCACCGGAGGAGCTGGCTTCATCGGCTCCCACCTGGCCGAACACCTCCTCACCTCAGGTCATCAGGTCATGGTGCTCGACGACCTGTCCACCGGCTCGAAAGAGAACTTGTCCGCCATCAACGACCACCCCCGCTTCCGCTACATACCGGGGTCGGTACTGGACGAGGCACTGGTCGACGAGCTCGCCAGCCAGGTGGACACGATCTTCCACCTTGCCGCGGCCGTCGGGTCGTTCGTCATCCGCGATCGGACGTTGCACAGCCTGCGCACCAACATCCACGGGACGGAGCACGTCCTCACCTCGGCGCACCGTCACCACGCTCGGGTGCTGGTCGCGTCCAGCAGCGAGGTATACGGGAAGAACACCAAGATCGGCCTGTGTGAGGACGACGATCGGGTAGTCGGCTCGCCGCTGCTGCACCGCTGGTCCTATTCCGAGGCCAAGGCCGTGGACGAGAGCCTCACCCACAGCTACGTCACCGAGCTCGGCCTGCGGGCGGTGATCGTCCGGCTATTCAACACGGTGGGGCCCCGGCAGACCGGGCGCTACGGCATGGTCATTCCCCGGTTCGTGGCCCAAGCCCTCGCCGGAGCGCCGTTGACGATCTTCGGGACAGGCGCCCAGGTGCGCTGCTTCTGCCACGTGCACGACGTGGTGCCGGGGTTGCTGGCGCTGGTGGAGCACCCGGGGGCGTACGGCACCGCGGTCAACCTCGGCAGCTCTGAGCAGGTGTCCATCGCCGGGCTCGCGCTGCGGGTGCTGGCGTTGACTCACTCGGCCAGCGATGTGATCCACATGTCGTATGAGGAGGGCATCGGCCCAGGATATGAGGACCTGCAACGACGCGTCCCAGACTGTTCTCGGGCCCGGGAGATGATCGGTTTCCGCCCGACGCGGACGCTGGACGACATCCTCCGGTCCGTGATCGCTGAGCAGAGCCGACCGGGCCTGGCACCGGCGACGGTGACGGTGCTCCGATGAGGCGGCATGCGCTGACCGGGTCGGGCTTCCTCGTCCTGCTGTTCCTGGGCGCGGTGACGTTGCTGGTCACGGTGCCGCGAATGCTCGGACCTGGCGCGCGGCCAGCCACCCTCGTGGTGGGGTCGCTGCCGTTCTGGAACCTGACCGAGGGCCCGAACGCCGTGGCGGCGAACCGGGGCAGCTTCAACGAAGCCTCCCCATGGATCTACGGGATCGCGCGGAACGGTCAGATCGTCCCGCAGGTGCCCGAGCGGGCCGCCGAGACCGCGGCAGGCATGGCACAGCTACGCCGCTCGGGAGTCCCGCTGGTGCCAACGATCGCGAACGTGACCAACGGCCACTGGGCCTACGAGCCGGTCGCGGCCATGCTGCATGATCCCGCCGCGATGACCCGGCACGTGGGCGACGTCGTCGCGCTGGTGCAGCGGGAGGGCTACGCCGGGATCGACATCGACTACGAAGATCTGCGGACCGCCGATCGGGAGGTGTTCACCACCTTCGTGACCCGCCTGGCCGACGCGCTCCACGACAAGAACAAGCTTCTCTCCATCGCCGTGTTCGCCAAGACCACCGACGCCGGCGAGGACCAGCGCAACGTCGCGCAGGACTACGCGGCCATCGGTAAGGCGGCCGATGAGATTCGGTTGATGGCCTACGACTACCACTGGGCCGCGTCCACGCCAGGACCAGTCGCGCCGATCACCTGGGTCCGCCAGGTGCTGGACTACGCCAAGACCCAGGTCCCCGCGACAAAGATCGTGCTCGGGGTACCGGTCTCCGGCTACGACTGGGTGGACGGCGCGGACGGTCAGAGCGAGGTGGTCACCTGGTTGCAATGCTTCGGGCGTACTAGGGCCTTCCGGGCTACGTTGCGGTACGACCGGCTCAGCCAGTCACCGTCGTTCCGGTACACCGACGCCCAAGCTCGCCAGCACGAGGTCTGGTTCGAGAACGCCGAGAGCACCGCGGCCAAGCTCGACGCCGCGAAGGCCGCCGGGATCCGAGGGGTCTACCTGTGGATGATCGGCGGAGAGGACGACCGGACCTGGGCGACGCTGCACAAGATCCTGCCGGTGGCCTCGCTGAGAGCTGAAGGGTCGTCCCGCTGATGCCCTGGTGGTCGGTTGCTATCATCGTCTTCGGTGTGAACTTCGCCCTGTGGGCGGCCATCGGTCTGGCACGGCTGGTCGAGGAGACCTGGGCGAAACGCCGCCGCGCCCCTCGCGGCGGCCCCGCGATGACCGTGCGGGACGTGGCGGTGCTGATCCCCGCGCACAACGAGGAACTGGTGATCGAGGCCAGCATCACGGCGATCGCCGCGCTGGTCCCCCGGGAGAACATCCACGTCGTCTCCGACGGCTCCACCGACCGGACCGCCGAGCTGGCCCGCCAGACCGGGGTCAACGTCATCGAGACGCGCGCCAACATCGGCAAGGCCGGCGCCCTCGAGGAAGCGATCGACCGCTTCGAGCTGGTCGAACGGTTTCAGGCGGTGCTGCTGCTGGATGCCGACACGACCATTGAGCCGGGATACCTCGCCGCCGCCCTGCCCCACTTCGACAATCCCGAAGTCGTCGCGGTGGCCGGCGCGGTCCGGACCGACTGGCATGACCGCGGCCTGTCGCTGATCGGCAAGGTGCTGGTGTGCCACCGGCAGCGCATCTACGCGATCAGCCAGCGGCTGCTGAAGTTCGGCCAGACCTGGCGGTTCACCAACGCCACCCACATCGTGCCCGGTTTCGCCAGCATGTACCGCACGGCCGTGCTGCCGCTGATCGAGATGAACCCACCCGGTCTGGTGATCGAGGACTTCAACATGACCTTTGAGATCTACCAGAAGCGGCTGGGCAAGGTGGCGTTCACTCTCGATGCCGTCGCGGTGACCCAGGATCCCGACAACCTGCGCGACTACGTCCGCCAGATCAAGCGCTGGGGGCTGGGCCTGTGGCAGACGGTGCGCCGGCACCCGCCGCGGCTGAACCTGTTCAGCGCCATGCTCACGATGCTGCTCCTGGAGCTGCTGACCAGCAGCATGTTCTTCCTGCTGCTGCCGTTGCTGGTGCTTGTCCTGGCCGGGCCCGCGCTGTACCCAGCCGTGTTGAGCTGGCCTGGGATAGCGCCGGTGTACGACGCGGTCGCCGAGCACATGACCTTGCAGGTGCTGCTGTTAGCGGTGACCGGTGCCGACCTCGTGCTGACCTGCCTGGTCGCGCTGATCGAACGCAAGCTGCGTTTCCTGGCCCTCTGGGTGTTCTTCCCGTTCCTTCGGGTGCTCGACGCCGCGATCGCGCTGTCCGTGTTCCCTCGGGCCTGGCTGAGCTCCACCGGACGGTGGACCAGTCCGGCCCGCCGCATAGTCGGGGCCACGTCCCGTGGATCGAGTGTTGCCGCCCGCAGCCGTGGCCAGGCACAGTTGAGCCCGTGACGTTCTCGCGGGTTCTCCTCGTCGACTCGCACACGATGCTGACCGATGCGCTGACCGTCCAGCTGTCCACCGCCGCTGATCTGTGGGTCGTCGGCGGCGCGACGCCCGAGGACCCTCGGCTGCTGGACCTGGTCCGCGCATCGCGCCCCGACGTGATCACCACCGAGATCGGGCCCGCGCCGG